>DATKFO010000801.1:0-3722 GCA_035544355.1 Thermoanaerobaculia bacterium | reverse complement strand
TAGGGTGTCGCAACCTTTCGCATGGACAGGCTGTCCGGCACAAAGCGGTCACCCGGCTGTGCCTCTGCTTCTTCGTCTTGGTCATCTTCAGGGAGCGCATGCGGAATCGACGTCGGCAATGTCGGCGTCCGCTCGCCGGTGTTGCATCCGGGCCCTACGGAATTGAACCAATCCTGATTGGTCTGTCGAATGATGTGCGTACGCCCGCCGATCGCACTGATGGCAAAGAACTCGTCACGCAACCCCATGCGAGTTGCCCAGATCCACCCCGTTATCTGACTCCCACGAACGACCAGTATTGCTCTTCCGCCGTCGCCGCCGAGCACACCTTCCCAGGTGTAGCCGCCAGCGGTCTCCTCGAGCTTCGTCATCGTCGCGACGTAACTGCCTGTCCCGAACAGATTCAGGTTCAACACCGGCATGTGATTCGGTTCCACCATGATGTCTGCTATTCGCAGGCGAAGCGTCGATGGGAGGGCTTCATAGGCGCGGTAGCGGAGAACCTGTTCCGGCTGGAGTTGTGCCAGATCGAGGGTGGCGGAAAAAAATTTGACGCCCGAGCGGACAGCCCTTTCCTTGCGCTGAGCATCCGTGGTTTGTGCGATCACGATAATTGCGAGTGCGATGATCACGCGTTTCATGGCCCTACCTCCAGATGAAGCACTGCTGAAGCGTCAAGAGGTAGTGACTTCCGGACATCATTCGTTTCACATTTCCGGCACGACAGGCGGAAGGTGTAGCCGGGCTGCGCGACTGCCGCGATTGGAAGCGACTGCGGGGACAACACGCGCAAGGCTGGAGCGCGGCAGCGCTAGATGAACCGCTGCATTCCATGGACTCAACCACGAGTTTCGGCGCTCGCGCAGAGCGCGCACGACCGAGCCGCTGGGCAGCCCTGCTCGCTGAGAAATCGCGCCGACACTCGATTTCTCAGAAATCTAGCGTGGAGCCTCGGCAGAGTCGGAGTTACCTCCTCCCTGTCATAGAGGTCCACGGCGAAACAACGAGATTATTTTCCGTGGAACATTCATGCCGAAACCGGAAACATCGCAGCGTTTTGGTCGCGGGTCCGCGCAGGTTTTTCGCTCGCGAAAATCGTGATCTTGCGAGTGACTCTGCGAGTCTCCAATTTGCTAAGCAACCAGCTGAAAACACGAAAGCCGCCAAAAAGGCGGCTGGTGAGCGAAGCGAATCTGGCGGGGCCGACGGGACTCGAACCCGCGACCTCCGGCGTGACAGGCCGGCGTTCTAACCAACTGAACTACGACCCCGCGTCGTAGGAATTCTCGCTAACCCTGCCCTGGAACTTCTCATTCCCGAGCGGCGGCGGATGGTAACACAGGCAGCTTCGTCGCGTCGCGAAGGCGCGGCGCAGCCGCGTCCTTGTCTGATAGCAGCGGCGAGGCGACGGGCCACGTGATCGCGATTTCGGAATCGTTCCAGAGCAGGTTGCAGTCGCCCGATGCCTCGTACAGCGTCGTGCATTTGTACAGCACATCCGCGCTTTCGCTCGTCGCGCAGAAGCCGTGCGCGAATCCTTCCGGCACCCACAGCATCCGCCGGTTTTCTTCGCTCAGATCGTAGCCGATCCACTTCGCAAAGGTCGGCGATCCCACGCGGATGTCGACCGCGACATCGAAGATTGCGCCGCGCACGCAGCGCACGAGCTTTCCCTGCGGATTCGGCTCCTGGTAGTGCAGTCCGCGCAGCACGCCGCGATGCGAGAACGAGTGGTTGTCCTGCACGAACGTCGAAGGCAGTCCGAGGTGTGCGAACTTCTCCGCGTGGTACGTCTCCATGAAGAATCCGCGCGCGTCGGAAAACACCTTCGGCTCGAGGAGCAGCACTTCGGGGATCGCGGTCTCGATGACGTTCAAAGCGCGGCGGATGATATCGCACGGGAATGTGCAACCGCCCCGATCGCTTCCAAGGTGCATGTTCTCGACGGCCTTGCCGCAGCCCGCACTTCTCGCGAACGTCCTTGCCTGCGCAACTCAGCTCCGCGTCGCCGTCGAAACATGGGACGCCGCCGCGCACGGACAGCTCGTCTCGATGCTCGCCGCATTCGACGACATCCTCGTGTGCGACGCCGACAGCGCCGACGTCACGCTCGCCATCGGCGATGCGATTCGCGGCAGCGCGCCGGCCCTCGCTCTCGTGCGCGACGAAGCGGAAGCCGCACGCGCATTGAGCTTCGGTGCACAAGGCGCAGTGCTGCGCAGCGCGACGCCGTCGCGCATTCATGCAGCACTCCACGCGATCGCCGAAGGCCTCTACGTTGCCGAATCGCAGATCGCGATCGCACGCGAATCCGCATCGCAAGTTGCACTCACCGCGCGCGAAAACGACGTCGTTCGCCTCCTCGCCGCCGGCCTCACGAACAAAGAAATCGCGCAGCGCCTCGGCATCACCGAGAACACCGTCAAGTTCCACGTCAACGGCATTCTCGGCAAGCTCGGCGTGGAAACGCGCACCGAAGCGGTCGTGCAGGCCGCACGCCTCGGCATCGTGACGTTGTAGTGTAGAGGGCACAACGACCTCCAAGGAGGAGCGCGGTGCCTGAAACCGACCCACGCACGGACCTCGAGCGCAAGCCGGAGTGGCGCGCCACCGGAATCGTCTTCTTCGCGATCGTCGCGATTGCGCTGCTCTACGCGGCGTTCATGATCGTCTGGCCCTTCCTGACCGCGATCATCATCGGCGCGATCGTCGTCACGCTCACGTATCCGATCTTCCGCCGCCTGCGTACGCGCTTCAAAGAAAACTCGAATCGCGCTGCGATCGTGATGCTCATCGGAATCACGTTCATCCTCGTCATCCCCGCGCTGCTGCTGACCGGACTCCTCGTGCAGCAGGCGAACGGGCTCGTCGACAAGTTGCAGTCCGTCGACGCGCAGCAGATGATCGAGCGCCTCGACGTCGCGCATCGCCTCGCGTTCGTGCAGCGCTACGTGCCGTCGTTCGATCCGGCGCAGCTTTCGCCGCAGCGCTTGCTCCTGCCCGCGATGCGGCAGATCCCCGGATGGATGGCGAAGCACGGCAGCGCAGTCCTCGGCGGCATCGCCGGCCTCGTCCTCGGATTTTTTCTGATGCTGCTCGCTTCGTATTTCTTCTACGTCGAAGGCGAGTCGATCCTCGATCAACTCGCGATCCTGTCGCCGCTGCCGGAAAAATACGATCGCGAGTTCGCGTCGCGCTTCAAAGACGTGATCGATGCGACGTTCCGCGGCCAGGTCTTCACCGCGATCGCGCAGGGCTTCGCGACCGGAGTCGGACTCGCGATCGCCGGCGTGCCCGGCGCCGTGTTCTGGGGCGCCGTCGCCGCGCTCATGTCGTTGTTGCCGATGGTCGGCGCCGCGACGGTGTGGGTGCCTGCATCGATCTATCTCTTCATCTCCGCATCGATGGGCGCGCGCGGCTACTTCGGCCCGATCTTTCTCACCGCGTGGGGCGTGCTCGTCGTCTCGCTCATCGACAACGTCGTGCGCCCGTGGGCGATGCGCGGCAAAGCACAGCTGCCGGCGATCCCATTGCTGTTCGCCGTGATCGGCGGCATGCAGGCATTCGGCTTCGTCGGACTCGTGATCGGACCGCTCGTGTTCTCGCTGCTGATGGCGATCATCGAGATTTACCGGACGACGTTCTCGACGCGCAAAGCGGTACCAGGCTGATTTGGACTGCGGCGATCGCAATCGCCGCTTTGTCATACCGTTGTCGAAAAG
>DATKFO010000800.1:0-2524 GCA_035544355.1 Thermoanaerobaculia bacterium | reverse complement strand
GTTCGGTCGAAGATGAAGCTGCGTGCAGAGAGCAGGCAACTCAATTCGAAACGACGCGTATCGTTCTTCGATGACTGCTCCAGACGGAATCGCAATTGACCGCGGTGTTAGATTGCTGAGCCAATTGCGTACGACGGCGATGGCTTCGTCGGGACGGCGACGATGAGCCGCGATGTCCTGACCGGCGATATCGGAGATGAACTTCTGATAGCGATATCGTTCCGTGTCCAGAATCAGGCAGTTCTTCAACTTCTGAATGCCGCGACCGAAACGTTTTGCGCCGAAGAAGAGACCGAGCTCAAATGGCATGTTGAATCGCGGGAGCTCCGTGTCGATATCGAGCTCCGTTCGCGAGATGTCATGAATTCCGAGACGGCATGACGCGATGAGTCGCGAGATTTTCTCGATGCGGATCTCGCTGCCGTCTTCAAACTCGAGGGCGCACTTGACGACGTAACCGCAATCCTGAACCGCAAAGACAATTGCCTCGAACAGGGGCCGATACTCGGCATCAAGTGGGCAATTCAGAAAGACAAATCGCTCGTGCTGCGACTCCGCCATTCGTCACTTCTGCTTTGGCGACGTTTTTTCCGAGTCCTTCGGCCCTGCCGTACGTTGTGCCATCACGTAACGCACGGCGGCCCGAACCTGTCGCCTGCTGACGGTTGCTCCTCGTCGTCGCGTGGTCAAGATCTTCCGCAATTTCGGCTCAGCCATGATTCGAGTATACCTCGGCGCTTTTCTTGCCTGCCCGCACCCACGCGAAGCGTGTGATGAGCGATCCGACGAGCGATGAGACTGCTGCGATGCGGCGCGCGCGCTTCGTGCGGCCGAGGGCGCGGAGGGCGAGGGGGACGGGGCCGGAGAGGACTCCGCCGAGGCGGATCAAGGTGTCCGTCGGTTTGTGACGCGACTCGGTTGCGACGCCGGTGAGGGTCTCGAAAGTCGCAGCGGTGGTGCCGAGGATGTTGAGCGCGGGTTGCATGTGTCCGCGCAGCTCGAGCAACGCGACCGCGGAGCCGACGGCGGATGCACCGAAGTGCATCGGCAGCACGTTCGCGTGTTCGGACCACACGGGAATCGCAGTCGCGCCGAGGAGTACTCCTGTGTAGGTGCACATCACCGCGCCGGTGAGCGCGGAGAAGATGCCGAGCGTTTGCGATTTGAAGATCACCGTCGCTGTCGACGCGCCGCCGAATGCAGCGAGCGTCCAGGCGCCGACGGACATCGGCGACTGCGGTTTGAACACGCGCATCATGTTGAGAAAACGCTGCGGGCGTCCGAGGTCTGCGATGAGGAGTGGCGCGCTGAGATTGGCGCCGATCGCGGCGATCCAACGCGCGTCACGCACGAGTTTCGGATCGACACGCGCGAGTTGCGCGGTTGCTGCGAGTACCGCCGCCGCCCCCGCCGCGCCGCCCACGAAAAAGTAGGTTGGCACTTCCCACGTCCACACGGGCGGTTTGAGCAGCGGGAGTCCGTAGTAGCCGGTTTCCGGCGACGCGACGGGCAACGGACTGCCTGCTGGACGAATCCCTTTCGCATTTACCGTTCCGGTGAGACCGGCTTCGCGACGCAGATCATCGAGCCGCCGCTCGGACTTCGCATCGGGACGACGATCCGTCATCGGCGTCCCCCGATTGCGAATGCGACGAGCGATCCGAGCGCGATCGCGCCCGCCGTCATCGCCGCAGCGGTCCACGCTTTTTTCAAATGTACGGTCGGCACTTCGGGATTCGGCGGCAGGTTGTATGTGCGCGAATCGCCGCGAATCAGAAAGAACGCGTGAATGCCGCCGACGCTCGAATCCTTCGGGTTGTAGATCGCGGCGTCGGTCATCCCGCCCGCGTGCAATTTCGCGATGCGTTCGTCCGCGACGCTCTGCAATTTATCGAGGTCGCCGAACAGAATCGATCCCGTCGGACACGCCTTCGCGCACGCGGGTTGTTCGCCAACTTTCTGCCGGTCATAACAGAACGTGCACTTGAACGCGCGTCCGTCGGTCGGTCCCCGATCGATGACGCCGAACGGACACGACACGACGCAATACCCGCAGCCGTTGCAGATGTCGGGCTGCACAAACACGCCGCCGAATTCGGTGCGGATGATCGAGCCCGTCGGACACGACTCGAGGCAGCCTGCGTTCTCGCAGTGCTTGCACACATCCGACGAAAACTCCCACGTCATGCGCTGCGGCGCGTTGCCGCCGGCGCCGATCTCCGGCGCGCGCTCGACGAATTTGACGTGGCGCCATGTCGAGTGCCCGAGGCCTGTCGTGTTGTCGTACGAGAGTCCGGAGAACACGAAGCCGTCGTCGGGGACTTCGTTCCATTCCTTGCACGCCACTTCGCACGCTTTGCAGCCGATGCAGAGCGTCGAGTCGGTGAAGAATCCCGTCACCGTCATGGTCGCGTTGAGCTTACCGCGCTACACTCGGCGCACACCATGAAGAAATCGTGCATCGCGTGGCTGCTGGTCTGGCTCGCGGCGAGCGCGGGCGTTTACCAACTCGCATATCAACGCA
>DATKFO010000799.1:0-2857 GCA_035544355.1 Thermoanaerobaculia bacterium | reverse complement strand
GTAGGGCCGCCTCTCCAGGCGGCCCGCCCCCGCGGAAATCGCGTTGTCGTCGCAGCCCGCCACTCCCCCGTTCAATTCGCGAGGATCGCGTCCGGCACCTGATTCCGCACCGGCTTGATGCTGTGCAGATACGCGAACACCGACTTCAGATCTTCGTCCGTCATCTTCGCGTAGTTGAACCACGGCATCGGCGGGAGGATCGGACGCGACACGCCCCAGTGCTTTCCGGTGCGGATGGTCTTGATGAACATCTCCTCCGTCCAGATGCCCGTGCCGGTCAGCTGATCCGGCGTGAGATTGCGCGCGAACGACACGCCCCACGGTCCCGCGAATGCGGTGTTCGTCGCGGCACCGCTCCACAACCACTTTTCGTTCGGCGCCGGCGCGGCCGGCATCTTCTCGAGCTCGGGATGACCGCTGAGCATGCGCGCCATGTCGGGCTCCGGTCCCTTCGGCCCCATCTTCATGGGCGTATGGCAATCGTTGCAGCCGCCGATGGTGACGAGATACGCGCCGCGCTCGATGCGCGTCTGCTTCAACTCGATTGCGTCCTGCTTCTGCTTCGCACCCGTGAGCGCGATCGCGGAGACCGTGCACGCGGTGATGATCAGGATGGTGGTGAGTGTTCGTTTCATGGCTCGCTCCTTCGATGTGGGACAGACACTCTTGTCTGTCGCGAGCAGCAATGTGGGTCGCGTTCGCGGCCGCGGTTGCTTAGAGTTCGCTAGCGAAATCTGAAAAGAATCTTCCGGTTGTGATCCGCCGCACGCCGCTTCCTAAACAGACCTTAAAGACCTCTCTATAATCACGGCTTCCATGACTTCCGAACGTGCCCGCGCTGCCACACTCTGGGGTCGATCGCTCCTCGTTGGAACGGTCGACGCGAAAGGAATCCCCGCCTGCTGCCGTGCGGTCGGTGTGCGATCGAACGACGATCTTGCCACCATCACCGTCTTCGTGCCCGTCGCTACCAGCCGCGACGTGATCGCGAACATCGCCTCGACGCGCCGCATCGCCGTCGTCACGAGCTTTCCTCCCGATCACGTCAGCGTGCAGTTGAAAGGAACGACCACCGGCGTTCGTCTCGCTGCCGACGACGATGAAGCCTTCACGCGCGGCTGCGTCGACGCCTTCGCCGAGATCCTCCACGACCTCGGCATCCCGCGCCGCATCGTGCGCAGCTTCAATCATTGGCCCGCATTCGCGATCGACATGACCGTCGACGAAGTCTTCGAACAAACTCCCGGACCGAAGGCAGGCACGGCTCTCCGATGACGCTCACGCTCTCCGACGTTCCCGTGCGCTGTTTCCAGGGTGTGATTCCGTGCGGCATCGCCACCGCCGACGCGCGCGGCATCCCGAACATCACGTACATCAGCCAGGTGCATCGCGTCGACGATCGCCACGTCGCGCTCTCCTGCCAGTTCTTCAACAAGACGCGCCGCAATCTCGACGAGAACCCGCACGCGCGCGTCGAGCTGCTCGATCCGCTCACGTTTCAGGCGTACCGGCTCCACATGCGCTTCGTGCGCTCCGAGAAAAGCGGCGAGCTGTTCGACGCCATGGCGATGCGCATCCAGGCCATCGCGTCGCACACCGGCATGAGCGGCGTGTTCAAACTCATCGCCGCCGACATCTGCGAAGTCGTGCACATCGAGAAAGTGGAAGGCTTCCTCGTCGAGCGCAACGACGAGCCGGAGGAATGCGTCTCCGTCGCCGGACTGCGCAGCGAGATCCGCGGATTGCAGCTCGTCTCCGAGCGCATCAATCGCGCCGAGGATCTCGAATCGCTGCTGACGCTGGTGCTGCAATCGCTCGATGAATACTTCGGCTTCGAGCACACGATGGTGCTGCTGTGCGACGACGTGAAGCTCGTCACGATCGCGAGCCGCGGCTACGGCCAGAGCGGCGTCGGCGCCGAAGTCGCGGCGGGCGCGGGCCTGATCGGCACCGTCGCGCGCGAGAAGCGCATGCTGCGCATCAGCGGACTCAATGAAAAGCTGCGCTACGGTCGCGCGATCCGCAGAGAAGCCGGCGCGGACACGCCTGAGATTCCGCTGCCAGGACTGCCGGATGCGCAGAGCACGCTGATCATCCCGCTGCTGATCGGCGATCGTCTCGTCGGCGTGCTCTCCGCGGAGGATCGCGATCCCTTCCGCTTCGGCGAATGGGACGAGGCCTACCTCGGCGTGATCGCCAATCAAATCGCCCTCGGCATCGATCGCATGCTCGACGACGAGCCCGAAGAAGTTCCCGTCATCGCCGCGCCGGTCGCGCCGCAGCCCGCGAGCGCTCCTGCATCGCGAACGCTGACGTACTACAAGAATGATGATTGCGTCTTCGTCGACGGTGAGTACCTCGTCCGCAACGTGCCGGGCCGCATCCTCTGGAAGCTCCTCAACGAGCGGGAACGCGAAGGCCGCACCGAATTCACCAATCGCGAGCTCCGCCTCGACGCCTCCCTCGGACTCCCGCCAATCAAAGACAACCTCGAAAGCCGTCTGATCCTCCTGCGCAAGCGCCTGAGCGAGAAGTGTCCCGACGTCCGCATCGTCCCCACCGCACGCGGAAGATTCGCGTTGCAAGTGGATGGGGCGGTGGAACTGGTGGAGAAGTAGTGTGGAGTGCGGCGGCCATGCCGCCGCTTTGGGTCGCGTGTTTCGGGTCGCGAGGTTGCGCGGCAACCTGGACGGCGGACTTATAGTCCGCCGATTTTTGCGCGAGGCGGCGGACTATAAGTCCGCCGTCCAGGTTCACCGCACAACCCGCGTGACTGCGCAACTCCGCAACCCGAAACTCGCTACCCAAAGCGGCGGCATGGCCGCCGCACTCCACACTACTTCTCCACCAGTTCCAC
>DATKFO010000798.1:0-5419 GCA_035544355.1 Thermoanaerobaculia bacterium | reverse complement strand
GATCGCGTAGACCGGATCGCGCTGCACCATGGCCTCGAGATCGAACTTCATGTTGTCGCGGAGGTAGTCGAATCCGAACTCATTGTTCGTTCCGTACGTGACGTCGCAGCGATACGCGATCTGGCGTTCGCGATCGCCGTGCGGGTTCTGAATCACGCCGACCGTGAGGCCGAGGAACTTGTAGACGCGTCCCATCCATTCGGAGTCGCGGCGTGCGAGGTAATCGTTGACCGTAACGACGTGCACGCCGCGCCCGGTGAGCGCGTTGAGATAGACGGGCAGCGTCGCGACGAGCGTTTTTCCTTCGCCCGTCTTCATCTCGGAGATGCGCCCGTTGTGCAGCACCATGCCGCCCATGAGCTGCACGTCGAAGTGCCGCATGTTGAGCGAGCGTTTCGATGCCTCGCGGCAAACCGCAAACGCCTCGGGTAACAGGTCGTTGAGCGCGGCCTGAACGTCGGCCTTCGCGGCTTTGACCGCGTTCTCGTCGAGAGGAACTTCCTTCTTCGCGGCGTCGAGCGTCTCGACGACCGGCTTCAGCCGTTCGCGGAATTCATCGGTCTTCGCACGGAGCTGCGCATCGCTCAGCGCGCTCACCTCGGGCTCGAGCGCGTTGATCTGCGCAACGATCGGAAGCATCTTCTTCACGTCGCGCTCGTGCTTCGAGCCGAATATCAGAGTCAGTAATTTATTGATCATGCCTTCATCCAAAAAAGGTTGAGTAGCGTATCAAACGCTGGAAAAGCGTTACCAGTTCCCGCCTCATCGGGTCACCGTTTTCAGCAGCAGCTCCAGGCGGGAAAGCGCCATCCATGTCTGATGCCCGAGGAAGATGACGAGCCCGAAATAGGTGACCGCGATGACGGTTCGCTGCGCACCCGTGATCTCGTAAAAACGCTTGTCGTCTTTCTCGCGAACGATCGACGCGTAGACTTGAAACGCGGCGAGGATCGCGATCGCGATCGTCAGCGGATTCGGCTGGTCGAACAGCTTGTAGACGACCGCGCCGCCGCCGATCAGCCACATCCACTTCGTCACCGCGGCGGAGATGCGTCCGCCGTCGAGCATCCCGATCGGAATCAGGTTGAAGAGGTTCAAGCCGAATCCGAGAAACGCGATGTAGAGCCAGTGCGGAACGTTGGTAACCTTGTAGATCTGCAGGCACACCAGCGACGCGATCGTGCCGGCGATCGGACCTGCGAGCCCGATCTGTGCGTCGTCGTAGACGGAGCGCGGCTGATCCTTCAACGTCACCGCACCGCCGACGAACGGGATGAAAACGAGAAACCCGGCGCGCAATCCCTTTGCGCGGATCACGACCGCATGCCCGAGCTCGTGAATGAGCGTGATGACGACAAAGCCGACGACCACCGCAAGCGGCGCCTGGTTCGTGTACGCGACGATCGTCACGACGAACGAGCCGCCCGCGATCGCGTACTGCATCGCGCCGAAGCCTTCGAGCGGATTCACGAACAGCAGCCGCGCTCGCTCGAGCAGCAGGATCAGCACGGCCTTCGCCTTCAGCGCGAACAGCCCGACGAGGACGGCGAATGCAGACAACCATCTCGGGAGGGAACGGCGCTTAGGGGGCTGATCCATGGGGCGGGCAGTGACAACGTGAGGCGGTCGGCTGTATTCCGTTCGCATATCATCCAGCGCCGACGTGACTTCCGTCGACACACTGCGCGAACAATTGCGTGAGCGCGGCTATCTCCGCCACGGCATCGAGCGCTGGTTCGCACTCGATCCATGGAGCTCCCGCGCGTTCTGGCTCGAGCTCGCTACGGTCGCGCTGAAAGCGGCCCTCCTCATCGCCGTCTTCGGGGCTCTCCCTCCTTCCGCGATCACACTGCTTCGCAACTACCCGCTGACGGCATTCGAGACGTTCGGCCTCTTCTTCGTCTACGCGCTCGCCGGGCTCGTGGTCGCATATCTGTTCGTCGTGCTCATCGCGCTCGTGTTGAAGCTGCGTCCCGAGCTCGCGATCGACACACCGCGAGCGCTCCTCGCGATCTCCCTCGGCGCCGCAGCACTGATGACACTCGTCATCGCACTTTGGTGGTATCGCTTCGACGCGCGTCCCGAAACGATCGAGCTCGCGATCGGACTCGGCCTCTGCGTGATCTTCTTCCTCGTCGCGACGATCGTCGTCTCCGCAGCACTGCTGTCGTTCTCGATCTACGAGCTGCATCGCATCCCGGCGATTCATCAGAAGCCGCGCGGCTTTCCGATGGCGGTCGCGGCTGCGGTGCTGATCGCGCTGCTGTTCGGCGCCGCCTACGCGACGCGCGAGCAAAGCTCGCCGCAGCCGATGATCGTGACGTCGCCGACGACACGCCGTGTTGCGCTGATCGCCGTCGACGGACTGACGTACGAGCTTTATCAAACGCATCCGATTCGAGTGCTGCCGATGTCCGCGCCGGCCGCCCCGATTCCAGGCGCGTCGACGACGGAGCGCTGGGCGTCGATCGGCACGGGCGTGCCGACCGAGGCGCATGGAGTGCGCGCGATCGAAGGCGTGCGCTTTCGATTCGGACGCCACGTGCTGCAACGCCTCTCGCGAGGCGACGTCGTGCTGCACGATCTCGCCCCATTCCTCGGCATCGCGCGACGCGAACCGCTCCCGCCGACCGTGCGCCGCCGCGACTACGTGTGGGAAATCTTCGCGGGCCGCGGTTTGCCGAGTCTCGCAGTGAATTGGTGGACGACCGCGGACGCGCATGAAGGCGCGCTCGAATCGATCGCGCAGGGCTCGATCTTCAGCGCAGCGCAAGCCAACCCGCGGCAAGTCGACACGATCGCCGCCCAGCGATTTCTCGACACGATCGATAAGCACCATCCGCAATTCGCGACCGTGTACTTGCCTGCGCTCGACATCGTGCTCAATCGCGTCGAGCTCGATCCGACGACGCGGCTCACGACGTCGCTGCGCGTGTTCGAAGATCTGCACACGACCGTGATGCGCGCCGCCGCGCGCGGCTACGACGTCGTGCTCATCGGCGTGCCGGGCGAAGGGCAGCAGGGACTCGCGGTGATCGCGTCGACGCTGCCGCTGCAACGTCCCGCAAGCGCCTGGGATGTCGCCGCAACGACGCTCGACCTCCTCGGATTCCCGCTCTCGACCGAAATGCCCGGCTACTCGCGCGCACGGACAAACGCGCAGCCGCGCATCGCGAGCTACGGCCCGCGCCAGTCGTCCGAGGCGGCGGCGAAAGTGAACGAGGAGTACTACCGGAACCTGAAATCGCTGGGCTACATCCGCTGAGTTTCGGAGTGCGGTGACGACGAAGTCACCGCTTTGTGATCCGGATACGAAAGCGGTGGCTCAGTCGCCACCGCACTCCTAAACGTACAATGCGCGCCGCTATGAAGAAAATCGCAATCCTCCTCGCAACACTCCTGTTCGCGATCGCCGCGCACGCGCAGCGCGCGATCACGTTCGAAGACATGGCGTCGATCAAACGCATCGGCGCGCCGAAGGTGTCGCCGGACGGCAAATGGGTCGCGTACGACGCGAGCACGATCGATCTCGCCGCGAACGCGCGGCGCAGCGCGATCTATCTCATTCCCGCCGACGGCAGCGCACCGGCGAAGAAAATCACCGACGGCACGAAGCAGGACGATACGCCCGCGTGGTCGCCCGACGGCAAATTGCTCGCGTACGTTTCGAATCGCGAAGGCGGCGCGAAACAGGTCTACATCCTCGACGTCGCGAGCGGCACGTCGAAGAAGATCTCGAGCCTCGACGGTGGCGCGGCCAGCGTGAAATGGACTCCGGATGGCAAGGCCGTCATCGTCACGTCCGACGTTTGCATCAACGCATGCGGCGAACCGGAGCCGCCGACGAAGGCGCGCACCATCGATCACCTGCTCTATCGTCACTGGAACGCGTGGCAGGATCCGAAGACGCGCTCGCATCTCGTCTACGTGCCGCTGACCGGCGCCACGCGCGATCTCACGCCAGGCGCGTTCGATGCGCCGCCGTTCTCCGTCGGCGGCGGCGATGAGTTCGACGTCTCGCCCGACGGCAAGGAGCTCGCGTTCGCGCGCAACACCGACGAGCATCCGGAGCTGTCGACGAACGCCGATCTCTTCATCGTTCCGCTTGCGGGAGGGGAAGCGAAGCGCATCACGACGCGCACCGGCGAGGACACCGCTCCGTCGTATTCACCCGACGGCAAATACATCGCGTACCGCTCGCAATCGCGTGGCGGATACGAATCGGATCTGTGGGAGCTGTGGCTCTACGATCGCGCAAGCGGACAGTCGAAACGCATCGCGAACGATTTCGACAACTGGATTCAGTCGATCACGTGGTCGCGCGACAGCAAGTCGATCTTCGTCACCGCGCCGCTGCGCGGCAAGAACGCGATCTACGAAATCCCGCTGAACGGAAAGGCGCTGCTCGTCAACAACGCCGGCTCCGCGGACGGCATCGCGCTCTCGCCCGACGGCAAGACGCTCTACTTCGAATTCTCGACGCTGCGCCATCCGAACGACATTTACTCGATGCCGAGCGGCGGCGCGCTCAAGCAGCTCACGCACGACAACGACGAGCTCTTCTCGAAGCTCACCCTCGGCGAGACGAGCGATGTGTGGTGGGGCGGCGCGGACGGCGCGCAGATTCAGGGACATCTCATCAAGCCGCCGAACTTCGATGCGTCGAAAAAATATCCGGCGCTCGTGCTGATTCACGGCGGACCGCAGGGCGCGTGGGGCGACGGCTGGTCATATCGCTGGAACCCGCAGATCTTCGCGTCGCGCGGCTACGTGATCCTCATGCCCAATCCGCGCGGCTCGAGCGGCTTCGGACAGAAATTCACGGAAGAGATTTCCGGCGACTGGGGCGGCAAGGTCTACACCGACATCATGAACGGCGTCGACAAGTTCGCGGCGCTGCCGTTCGTCGACGGCGATCGCATGGGCGCAGCGGGCGGCTCCTACGGCGGCTACATGGTCGACTGGATCCTCGGACACTCCAACCGTTTCAAGGCGCTCGTTTCACACGCCGGCGTGTACAACCTCGACTCGATGTACGGCGTGACCGAAGAGCTCTGGTTCGCTGAGTTCGAGTTCAAGGGAAATCCGTGGGACAACCCGGAGCTGTACGACAAGTGGTCGCCCGATCGCTACGTGAAGAACTTCAAGACGCCGACGATGGTCACGCACGGCGAGCTCGATTTCCGCGTCCCGATCAATCAGGGACTCGAACTGTTCACCGCGCTCCAGCGTCGCGGCATCCCGTCGAAGATGGTGTACTTCCCCGACGAAGGACACTGGATCCTGAAGCCGCAGAATTCGAAGCTTTGGTATTCGACGGTTGGCGACTGGTTCGATCAGTATTTGAAGAAGTAGGACTGAGGTGCTCCGTTGCTCAGTGGGGCGGCGACGCCCCACTGAGAAAACGGCGCGCGCCGTT
>DATKFO010000797.1:0-10663 GCA_035544355.1 Thermoanaerobaculia bacterium | reverse complement strand
GCAAAGACCCAAAGCGGCGGCATGGCCGCCGCACTCCAAAGGAAGTCACATGGCCAAGAAAAAAGAATGTCCCCAGTGCTCGCAATCCAGCGGCCTTCCGCTCGGCAACGGATTCTCGCGGCGCCGCTTTCTGAAAGTCGCCGGCACGGGTCTCGTCGCGTCGTATTTCGCAGACGTCGTCGATCCGCGGCTGCTCTTCGGCGCGACGACGACCACCACAGGCGCGACGCTGAAGAACACGGCCAAGAGCTGCATCTTCATCTTCCTTCCCGGAGCGCCGAGCCACACCGATCTGTGGGATCTGAAAGAAGGCTCGTGGACGCCGTCCGATTTTGCGCCCACGAATTTCGGCGATCTGCGATTGGCGAACGGCATCCTTCCGAAGACCGCGGAACACGCATCGAAGCTCGCCATGGTTCGCTGCGGACTCTCGTGGGCCGCGGTGCATCAGCTCGGGCAGTCGTGGGCGCAAATCGCGCGCAATCCCGGCGGCGCAACCGGCGCGATCGCGCCGCACATCGGCGCCGTTGTCTCGCTCGAATCGCAAGCAGCGCGTACGACGGCTGACGTGCTGCCCGGCTTCATCGCGCTCAACTCCGGCTCGATTCCGAGCTCAGGATATTTGCCGGCGAAGTACGCACCGTTCGGCGTCGAGACCGCATCGACGGGACTCGCGACGCTTTCGCATCCCGACGGCGCGACGCGTTTCACGAATCGCTGGAACTTCCTCCATCAGCTCGACGCGAATCGCAGCAACAGCGCGCTCGGCAAGCCGTCGATGGACATGAACGATTTCTACGATCAGTCGAAGACGCTGATGGACGCGCCGGGCATCAACGATCTCTTTTCGTTCACCGACGCCGATCGCACGCGTTACGGCGCAACCGATTTCGCCGAGTCGCTGATCGTCGCACGCAATCTCGTCGCGTCGAAGCGCGGCGTGCGTTTCGTGCAGGCCACGCTCGGCGGTTGGGACCATCACTCCGATATCTACGACAAGGCCGCGAACAGCTCGATCTACGCGGAGTCCGCGCAATTCGATCCCGCATTCGGCGCGCTGATGACCGATCTCTCGTCGATGCCGGGATCGCAGGGCGGTAAGACGCTGCTCGATGAAACGCTTGTCGTGATCGTGAGCGAGTTCGGTCGCACCACCGGACCGCTGAACGGCCAGGGCGGGCGCGATCACTACCTGCGCATGTCGTACGTTTTCGCCGGTGCCGGCGTGCGCGGCGGACGCGCGATCGGCAAGACGGATTCGGTGGGGGACAAAGTCGTGGAGTACGGATGGAGCGGCGAGCGCGATGCGCGTCCCGAAGATGTGACGTGCACGATCTACTCGGCACTGGGAATCGATTACACGACCGTGCGCGACGACGATCCGCTCAAGCGCGGATTCGAGTATGTGCCGTTCGCGAAGGATGGGGTGTACAAGCCGGTGGATGAGTTGTGGGCGTGACGAGTTGCAGAGTTGCAGAGTGACAGAGTTGCAGAGGCGCTCTGCAACTTTGCAACTCTGCAACTCTGCTACTCTCCGGCGGCGTGACGATCGCGGATCTGTTGCTCGCCCTCATCGCGATCTTCGTCGCGGCGAAACTCTTCGGCGAGATCGCGGAGCGGCTCGGACAACCGGCAGTCCTCGGTGAGCTCGTAGGCGGCGTGCTCGTCGGTGTTTCGGGCTTGCAGCTCGTCGATCCGCATCAGGAGACGATTCATCTTCTCTCCGAGCTCGGCGTCGTCCTTCTGCTCTTTCTCATCGGACTCGAGACCGATCTCAAGAAACTGCTCTCTGTCGGCGGATCGGCGACCGCGGTCGCGTTCGTCGGCGTCGCGTTGCCGTTCGCGGGCGGCGTCGCGCTCGGGCACTTTCTCGGATTCCGCATGCTCGTTGCGGTGCTGCTCGGCGCGTCGCTCACTGCGACGTCGGTCGGCATCACCGCGCGCGTGCTTTCCGATCTCGGTCATCTGCAGGACGACGAATCACAAGTAATCCTCGGCGCAGCCGTCGTCGACGACATCATCGGCCTCGTGCTGCTCACGTGCATCGGAACGATCGCGGAGGGCGGCGCGCTGACGTTTCTCGGCGTCGGCAAGATCATCGTCGTCGCGCTCGGATTCGTGTTGCTTGCGATCGTGATCGGATCGCAGCTCGCGTCGCGGCTCATTCGCATCATCGACCGCATCAACATGGCGCGCGGACTCTTCTTCGCATCCGTCGTCTTCGCGTTCGTGCTCGCGTACTTTGCGCATCGCGCCGGCTCCGCGATGATCATCGGCTCGTTCGCCGCGGGCCTCGTGCTCGCGCGCACGCACCGCGGCCGCGACATCCAGCGCGAAGTGCACGACGTCGCGCAGTTCTTCATCCCGATTTTTTTCGTCGTCGTCGGCGCCGCAGTCGATCTCAAGGCCATCACGCGCGAAGACCTCTTCCTCGGACTCGCACTGACCGTCGTCGGCATCCTCGGCAAAGTCGCGGCGGGATTCGTCGTGTGGGGCAAAGGACTGAAGCGGCTCGTCGTCGGCGTCGGAATGATTCCGCGCGGCGAAGTCGGCTTGATCTTCGCGCAGATCGGCTTGACGACGAAGCTCTTGAACGCGGGCCTGTACAGCGCAGTCGCGCTGATGGTGATGACCACAACATTCGTCACGCCGCCGCTGCTGCGCAGACTGCTCGTCGCCCGCGCGCCGGATGTGCGCGAAGAAGACCTCGTGACCGACGCGCCCTACGATGTCTAGGAGTGCGGTGGCAAAGCCACCGCTTTGTGATCCGGATCAGAAAGCGGTGACTTCGTCACCGCACTCCTAAAACGCGCCGAGGGCGTTCAAGAACTCGCGTGCGCCCTCGGGATCGGAGGCTTTGCCGTGTCCGTGAGCTTCGATCACCAGCACATGCGGCAGCTCCGGCGTGTCTGCAAATCGCTCGTGGCGCTCGAGTCCGCGCAGCTCCGGGATCGTGCTCTCGCCGTACGCGTGAAACTCGACGCGCGAAAATCCGGCGGCGTGCAGAACATCAGTCAACGTTGCGGCATCGTAGAGAAACTGATGTCCCCATCCGCGAAAGGCTTTGTTCAATTCGAAGCTGCCGCGATGTGTGGCGAGGATCCAGTCGAGATTCGGCGTCGATAGGCGCAGCGCGCCGTCATCGGCGAGCGCGTTGCGGCAGTCGGTGAGAAACCGCTGCGCTTCCCACAGTGGCAGATGCTCGAGGAAGTGCTCCGCGAAGATGCGCGCGAGTCCGCGGAAGGGGAGTCCGTCGCGCACGTCCCACAAGTAATCGGCAGCGGGATAACGGCGATTGTCGATGTTGATCCAGCCGTCGAGGTGCACCGGCCCGCAGCCGACGTGCAGCTTGCCGCCGCCCGGCAGACGAAGACACCTCCGCGCCGTGGCGCGTTTGCGCACGGCGCGATACGGAGCCAGCAGAAGGTCGCGCATTCACGCGAATGTGGCACAGACACTCTTGTCTGTGCAACGGGCGGCACAGACAGGAGTGTCTGTGCCACATCAGATCAAGCAACCCTGCGATGAATCTGCTGGAACTCCGCCTCGTCGGTGATCAGGCCCGTGCGCTGCGGCAGTTTGTCGATGCGCGCCTGCACGTCGCGGATGCGCGAATCCGTCGTCGGGTGCGTCGCGAAGAATCGCTCGACGCGCGATGGATTGCTCCGCTGCTGTGCGAGCAGCGTCTCGAACATCGTCACCATGCCGCGCGGGTTGTAGCCCGCCGAGAACATGAACTGCACTCCGAGCTCGTCGGCCTCACTCTCCGCGGCACGGCTGTACTTCGCGAGCGCGCCGCCCGCGATGATCTGCGCCGCCAGCTCCTGAACGACGCTTGGATTCTGTCCGAGGACTACGCCGGCGAGGACGCTGAGTCCGTATTGACGCGAGATCTGCTCGGTGGAGTGACGCGCTACGACGTGACTGATCTCGTGCGCCATCGCGCCCGCGAGCTCCGACGCGTTATGTGCGGCGCTGATGAGACCGGTGTTCACGTAGACGTGGCCGCCCGGAATCGCGAACGCATTGATCTCCGGATCTTCGATGACGTGGAACTCCCACGGTAGATTCGCATACGGCGTCTGCGCAACGATGCGTTGTCCTACCGAGCGAACGTACTCGTTCACCGCGGGATCGGTATTGAAACGAACTTGTCGAGCGACGTCCTGAGAGATCTGCGCTCCCAGCTGCCACTCTTCTTCGACGGAAATGAGATTGAAATCACCACCGCTGCCGCCGCAGCTGAGCGCCAGTAGCGTGATGACGATCAGAGGGATTTTTGCGTGCTTCATGATGGAGGCGAAGGTGCAAATCGGTTGCCGTTGGCCGTGTGCCGTTTGCCGAGGAAATTGCTGAGCTTCGGCCGGCGGCAAACGGTCAACGGCCAACGAGTACACTTACTTCATGCAGGTCATCCTTCAAGGCAGCCTCCGGCACTTTGCGGCCGATGAGCTCCTCTCGCTCTTCGGCACGAACCGCCACACGGGCACGCTCGACGTCGAGTCGAAGGGGCGCCGCACGCGCGTCGTGTTCCGCGAAGGGCTGGTCTCGTGGGCGATCTCGATGGAGCCGTCGCTCGAGATGACGTCGATCCTCGCGACGTACGGCCTGCTCACGAAAGAGCAGCTCGACGAGCTGCAGGCGAAGGGATTGCGCGAAGCGCTCGCGTCGAACATCGTCACCGAGCAGCATTTGCGCTTCTGCGTTTCCGAAGTCGTGCTCGATCTGTTCAGCTGGATCAACGGCACGTTCACGTTCATCGCTGATGCGCGCATCCCCGAGGGCATGGCCGATGTGGCACTCGACTGGGAGCCGCTCGTCGAAGACGGACGCCAGCGATCCGCCGACGTGCATCGCGTGCTCAAGCTCTATCCCGACGATCAGATCGTGCTGCGCGTCGTCGACGATCCCGGCGTGCACGACAAGATCAGCCTCAGCTCCGAAGAATTCAAAGTGCTCTTTCGCATCGGCACCGGCCGGACGCTCGCCCAACTCTGCACAGACCTCGGGCGCGCACCGATCGACGTTTATCCGCTCGTGCACACGCTCGAGATGAACGGTTTGATTACCGCGAGCGACGGCGAGCCCGTGACCATGGTCCAGAGCGATCAGACCGTGCTCTCGAAACCGATCGTGCTCGATCCGACGCCGACGCCGCGCCCGCGCACGTCCGAACGCAAGCGCACACTCGTCGGCTCGCTCACGCCCGACGGCTTCGGCGGATCCGTCTATCCGCTGCTCGAAACCGACTACACGATCGGCCGCGATCCCTCGAACGGCATCCCGATCCCCGACGGCAGCGTGTCGTCGAAACACGCACGCGTCTTCCGCACGCCCGAAGGCTTCGTGATCGAAGACCTCAAGAGCCGCAACGGAACGTTCGTCAACGGCGAGAAAGTCACGGAGAAACGCCTCCTCACCGACAACGACCTGATCCGCGTCGGCAAAGTCATCCTCACGTTCAACATCGCAAAAGAACAGAGAGCGAGCCCGGATACGCAGCCGGAGATACGAGTACCGTGATCAGTGATCGGTGATCGACGCGGCTTCCGAATTGGGACGCCTTTCCTCGATCACCGATCACCGATCACCGACCACCATGTACGACCTCATCATCGTCGGCTCCGGCCCCGCCGGCCTCTCCACCGCGTCGCACGCGCAGGCGAATGGTCTCAACTACGTTCTGCTCGAGCGCACGGACCATCTCGCCGACACGATCTTCTGCTACCAGGCGCGCAAGTACGTCATGGCCGAGCCGATGATGATTCCGGGCCGCGGCGAGCTGCCGTTCAAGGCGGGATCGCGCGAGCAGATCCTCGACGGCTGGCTCGAGCACGCGACCGAGCAAAAGCTCAGCATCGCGTTCAACGCGGACGTCAGCTCGCTCAAGAAAGAAAACGATCGCTTCGTCGTGAAGACGCGCGCCGGACAAACGTTCGAAGCGCGCAGCGTCGTGCTCGCGATGGGAACGCAGGGCAATCCGCGCAAGCTCGGAGTGCCCGGCGACGATCTCCCGCATGTTCGCTATCGCCTCGTCGATCCCGACGATCATCACGATCAGGATCTCCTCGTCGTCGGCGCCGGCGATTCCGCGCTCGAGATTGCGATCGCGCTGTCGAACGACAACCGCGTGGGACTCATCGTGCGCGGCCCAGAGATCACGCGCGCAAACGAAGTGCTGACGAAGGAAGTCCTCTCGCGCCAAGCCTCGGGGCAGCTGACGATCTACTTCAACTCGAGCGTCAAACAGGTCTACGAAGGCTACGCGGATCTCAGCGTGCGCGGCGACGCGCTGCGCGTGCCCGCGGAATTGATCTTCCTCAAGCTCGGCGCCGATGCGCCGCGCAAGTTCTTCGAGTCGATCGGCGTCCGCTTCAGCGGCGACGGAAAAGACGCGCGTCCGATCCTCAGTCCCGTTCACGAAGCGAGCGGAGTGCCCGGCCTCTTCCTGATCGGCGCCGCGAGCGGCCGCGATCTCATCAAGCTCGGCATGAATCAAGGCTGGGAAGTGGTCGAGCACTTGATGGGCCGCGAAGTCGAGCCGGCCGACGAAGCGGTGCTGAAAGAGCGCCTGCCGTTCTGGGAAGGCTCCGTGCGCGAGCGCATCGCCGCGATCCGTTCGCGCGTGCCGCTGCTCGCCGCGGCGGACGAACAACAACTGCGCGACACCTTCCTCGCAACGCGCGTGCGCGAGTATCGCGACGGCGAAGTGATCATCCGCCAGAACGATTACACGAGCGACTTTCTCATCATCGCCACGGGCCGCGTCGAGCTCTGGAAGCGTCCGGAGAAATCGACGACCGACGTGAAAGTCGCGGAGCTCACCGCCGGCAATTTCTTCGGCGAGATGAGCCTGATCTCCGGCCGCCGCCGCACTGCGACGGCGCGCGCAGTCGGTGACACGCGCATGATCGAGATCCCGCGCAAGGCGATCCTCAAGCTCCTCGCGTCCGCGCCGCGTGCGAAGGCGCTCGTCGATCAGGCCTTCATGCTTCGCGCATTCGGCGGCTACCTCTTCCCCGGGATTCCGGAAGCACAGCTCGGCGCCCTCGTCGACAAAGCCGAGATCGACAACCTCGGCAAGGAAGCCGTCGTCTTCCGCGAAGGCGATCCCGCCGACACGTTCTATCTGATCCGCAACGGCATGGTGAAGATCGCCAAGCACTCCGGCGAGAAGGAAGTCGTGCTGTCGTATCTCGTCGCCGGCAATTTCTTCGGCGAAGGTGCGCTGTTCTCCGAGGGGCGTCGGACTGCGACCGTGACGACGATCTTTCCGTCCGATCTCATCCGGCTCTCGAAGCACGACTTCGACACGTTCCTCGCCGCGCATCCCGATCTGCGCGAAGCGCCGCAGCGCAAGCTCGAAGAGCGCCGCATCGCGGGACTCATCGCCGAAGCGACGCCGGGCTCGGGCAACATCCTCAACGACCTGATTCGCGAAGAAGTCGTGATGGGCACGCAGACGCTCATCATCGACGAGCACAAATGCATCCGCTGCAGCAACTGCGTGAAGGCGTGCGAAGGCGTGCACGACGACGGTCAGGCGCGCATTTCCCTCACCGGCATCAAGTTCTACAACCTCCTCGCACCGAACTCGTGTTGGCAATGCGAGAACCCGCTCTGCATGCTCGACTGCCCGCCGGACGCGATCGTGCGCGATCCGCGCGGCGAGGTGTACATCAAGAACAACTGCATCGGCTGCGGCAACTGCGAGCGCAACTGTCCCTACGGCAACATCTTCATGGTCCACAAAGAACCCGAGCGCTCGATCTTCTCGTGGGTCGCGTCGCTGTTCCGCAAAGCGAAAGAAGACGAAGTCGAGCAAACCGTGGCCGTGAAATGCGATCTCTGTCGTGAGATCAAAGGCGGACCGGCCTGCGTGCGCAGCTGCCCCACCGGCGCGGCGATTCGCCTCACGCCCGAGGAGTATCGGGAGACTCTGGAGGAACTGGTGATTTCACGAGGGGAGCGATGACGTCGTTGGCCGTCGGCCGTTTGCCGTTGGCCGTGGCGACTGGCCTCGAACTACGGCTAACGGCCAACGGCCAACGGCCAACGGAGCACCATGCCTGTCGCGCGTAGCGGCATCCTCTGGCGCCGCATTTTCGTCCTGCTCCTCATCGCCTTGACGGCGTCGTACTTCTGGTACGCGCGCCGCGAGTTTCCGCACGGCGGTTCGCAGTGGGGACTGGGATACGGCATCGCCGGCTACGCGTTGATTCTGTTGCTCGCGTTCTTCGGCATCCGCAAGCGCTGGTATCGCTCGCGATTCGGCACGCTCGAGCAATGGCTGCAATCGCACATCTACCTCGGCGTCCTCGTCATGATCATCCTGCTGTTCCACACCGGCGGGCGATTCAACGACAAGATCGCCGTCGCGACGTTGTTGCTCACGGCGATCGTCGTGCTCAGCGGCATCGCCGGCGCCGTGCTCTACGTGACGGTTCCGCGTTTGCTCACCGAAGTCGAGAGCAATCTCGTCGTCGAAGAAATCTCCGAGCAGCTCAACCAGCTCGCGCGGCAGATGGCGCGCATCGCGTCGGGTCGATCGACGGCGTTCCAACGCATCTACAACGAGCTCATTCGCGAGTCGATGCCGGGCGCGTTCGCGGGATGGCGTTTGATCCTTTCGCGCCTCCGCCGCAGAAAACAGCAGCAATCGCGCGACTGGGCCCATCTCCTCGGCCTCGTGCCGAAAGACGAGCAGGACGAGCTGCGGCAGATGCTCGTCGTCTCGCGGCAGCGGAAGGAGCTCGAGCTCCGTCTCATCTTCCAGCAGCGCTATCGCAACGTCCTCGAGTTCTGGCTCTATATCCACGTGCCGTTCACGATCGTGCTGCTGCTGTTCGCCGCCGTACACATCATCGCCGCGTTTTATTACGGGAGGGTGCGGTGGTGAGCCGAGTGAGCAGTGGGCAGTGTGCAGTGGGCAGTAGCCCGCGCTCCTGCATTTACTGCCCACTGCCAACTGCCAACTGCCAGCCGGTGGGGAGGGCGCGTTGAGCTTCATTCTCCAGCGCGCAAGCGGACGCGGATTCGCACTTACGCAGTTTCGCGACGAGGTGCTGCGCATTGGGCGCGGCACGAACGCGGAGCTTCGCTCGGAGAATCCCGCGGTCGCGCTCGAGCACGCGATCATCGAAGCGGATGCCGCCGGCTGGACGATCATCGACAAGGGGAGCATCACCGGCACCTACGTCAACGGCCGGCCCGTCGAGGCGGCGCGTCTCGCGAAGGGCGACGTCATCGAGATCGGCGATCTGCGCATCGAAGTGCAGACCGCGGACGCCGGCAAGCCGATGTTCCTCCGCGTCGCCTCGACCGATCGGCCGGTTGCCGCGTTCGTCGAGGAAGAGGTCCAGAGGAAATCGCAGGAGCGCGCGGCGGTGCGCGGCGGATCGTTGCGCGCGCCGGAGATCGACTTCGCCGGAGCGTACCGGCTCGCGAGACCGTATTTCACGCGCGTGACGCTGATCGCGATCCTGATGATCATCGCGCTCGTCGCCATCAGCCAAGTCGTGGAGCCCGACAACCAACGGTGGTTCCGGCCGGGCGACGTATCGTCGGCGCACGCGCGCCACGCTCGGAACGGCAAGCCGATCGCGAATGATTGCATCGCGTGCCACGATCCGTGGCACGGAGTCAACGATCAGAATTGCAAGGTCTGTCATACCCAGGGGCCGCACGCCATGAACGAGCTCGCGCCGCCGGGATGTGTCGACTGCCACGCCGAGCATCGCGACTCCGCGAGGCTTTCGATCGTCGGCGATGCCGTGTGCATCAACTGTCACCGCGACCTCACGCGCCACATGCGCCCGGGCACGACGCCTTCCGTCGCGGCACGCGTCTCGTCGTTCGCCATGAACCATCCCGAGTTTCCGCCGCACGTCGATCGCAACACGCTGCGCTTCAACCACAAGAAACACCTGCAGCCGCGCGGAATCCAGAACGCGACGGGCCGGCGCGAAGTGCTCACGTGCGTCGGCTGCCACAAGCTCGTCGAGATCAAGGGCAAGATCGATCCCGGTCCCATCGAGTTCGAGCAACACTGCCAGCGCTGCCATCTGCTCACATTCGATTTGCGCTACCCGAAAGACGAAGTACCGCACGGCGGAAGCATTGATCTGGTTTACTCGGCAGTCCTGACGAAAGAGAGCGGCATGGGCGGAATCGCGCAACTGACTCCCGAGGCGCGAAGGCTGGTCCAGATGCGAGCAGGGACGTCGGAGATCCTGCGCTCGAGGCATCTCGCCGAGCAGGTCATCGAGGTGGCGTGCCGGCTCTGCCACGAGATCCGTAAGGACGGACTTCAGCTTGTGGCCACACCGCCGGTCATGGCCACCTCATGGTTCGATCGCGTGAAATTCACGCACACGCAGCACCGCATCGAGTGCATCTCTTGTCACGATCTGGCTCCGACCAGCACTATGACAAAGGATGTCCTGCTTCCGAGCCGAGCCGCCTGCACGCAATGCCACGGCAAAAGTGAAACGAAGGTGGGCAGTTGCGGATCGTGTCATGAGTATCATGAGCGTACGAAATAGTTCCTCGGGGTTCGAGGCGGAGGTGGAATGCTCCAGGAGGTAATCCTCTGGGCGATCGTGCTGCTCCTTTTGGTGGTGCTCGTGCCGGTGGGAATTGCGCTCTTTCAACGGCTGCGCGT
>DATKFO010000796.1:0-9315 GCA_035544355.1 Thermoanaerobaculia bacterium | reverse complement strand
GCCTGCATCGCGCGCGGCGACGAGGTCTTCGTCATCGACGATCTCTCCACCGGCAATCTCGACAACGTCGAGCATCTCATGCGCCATCCGCGCTTTCATCTCGCGGTCGATTCCGTGCACAACGAGCGTCTCGTCGCGGATCTCGTCGATCGCTGCGACGTCGTCTTCCATCTCGCCGCAGCCGTCGGCGTGAAGCTCATTGTCGAGAGTCCGGTGCACACGATCGAGACGAACGTGCACGGCACCGAGGTCGTGCTGCGCGCAGCCGCGCGCCGAAGAACGCGCGTGCTGATCGCGTCGACGTCCGAGGTTTATGGGATGAGTGAGGCGGTCCCGTTTCGCGAGGACGGCAACCTCGTCATCGGCGCAACGACGAAAGGCCGCTGGAGTTACGCGTGCTCGAAAGCGATCGATGAGTTCCTCGCGCTTGCGTATCACCGCGAGAAACAAGTGCCCGTGACGATCGCGCGCCTCTTCAACACGATCGGTCCGCGACAGACGGGACGCTACGGGATGGTCGTGCCCGCGCTCGTCGGTCAGGCGCTCGACGGCGTGCCGCTCACGGTGTACGGCGACGGACAGCAAACACGCTGCTTCTCGTACGTCGGCGACATCGTGCCGGCGCTGCTCGCCTTGATGGACCATCCCACCGCAGGCGAAGTCTTCAACCTCGGATCGCGCGACGAGATCTCGATCACCGCGCTCGCCGAGCGCGTCCTGCGAGTCACGAGCTCCGAGTCGCCGATCGTGTACGTGCCGTACGGCGAAGCGTACGAAGAAGGATTCGAAGACATGCGGCGGCGCGTGCCCGATACGTCGAAGGCCGAACGCGCCATCGGATTCCGCGCGCGTGTGTCACTCGACGACGCGCTGCGCGCCGTCGTCGACCACTGCTTGCAGCGGCGCGCGGCGGTCGTCGCGGGCTGAAGCCGTCAGCGGCAGCGCCGCGGCGATGAAGTAGAGCATCTGCCGCAAGCGGAACAGCGTGCCGAAGTTGTTCACGGTATAGACGAGTGGCCCTGCGAGCAGCACGAACGCGAACGCGAGCATCATGTACAGGGGCGTGACGCACTTGCGGCGCACGCTGACGATCGCGAACAGCAGCACCGCGTCGAAGACGAGCGTGTCGAGCTCGGCGAAGAGCCAGAGGCCGCGGCCGCCGCCGACGCGCACGAGTCCCAGGGCCTGACCGAACATGCGCGGGAGAAATGCCGCGGCGAAGCCGCTGATCATGCGTGCGGAAAATGTTGGCGCTGCGGGTTGGATCGTCGTCGCGGCCGGCGTGTTGTCGAAACCGGTGCGCGCTTCCTGCACGACGGCCGTGGCCTGCGCCGGCCGCGAGACGAGGATCGGAGGAATGTCTGTGCCGCCGCCCATCCGTACTGCCAGCGCGAGGAGCACGAAGAGCCCGAGGTTTGCGAGGGCCGTTTTCGCGCGTCGCGAGGTGAATGCGAAGAAGACGAATGAGGCGGCCCAGAGGATCAAGCCGGCGTACCAGCGGATGCCGGCGATCGCGTATCCGAGCACGAGCAGCGCGATCGCGATCGTGAACGCCGGGCGGCGCTGCCAGCGGAACAACGCGGCGATCATCGCGGCGATCAGCAATTGAAAGAACGTGTCCTTCAGTGGCTGCAGCGACCAGAGAATCTCCGCGGGCCCGAACGCGATCGCCGCGAGCGCGACGAGCATCGCGCGTTGGTTTTCAAGGCGAATGAGAATCGCGCACGTGGCGAGATACGCGGCGCAGTTCAGCAGGATCGCGATCGACGCGTATTTGCCGAACGCCGCGACGAACACGGCGAGCACTTGCACGAAGACGTGCGACGGATAGATCGCGCCGGGAAAGAAATCGCCGCGCCGCAACAGCCGCTCGGCAAATTCGAGATAGCCGGGCGCGTCGAGCGCGAAGAACCAATAGCCGTTGCCCGTCTGCAGCGACGGGAAAACTGGTAGGCGCAGGTACGAGATCCAGAACAGCGCTTGCGCTGCGAATGCGCGGATGACGAAACCGCCGGCGACGACGAGCGTGATTGCGCGCGACGCATCGCCGAACCACGCACGCCATGCACGCCAGAGCGCGAAGCACGCGGCGGCAGCGAAGACGATGTGCAGCAGCGCGATCACGACGCCGCCTTTCGCAGAATGTCGGCGAGCGCATCGGCATGCCGATCGATCGAATAGGTTCGCTCGGCGAACACACGGCCCGCACGGCCCATGTTCGCGCGCAGCTCGGCGTCGCCGGCGAGACGCCGCAGCGCGTCGAGCCATTCGTCATCCGTCGTCGCGGCGAAATGCGTGTGGCCCTCGATGCCGATCGTCGCGCAGATGCCGACCGGACTCATGACGAACGGCACGCCCGACGCGAGGTACTGCACGGCTTTGAGCCCTGACTTGCCGGCGTTCCACGCGTCGTCATCGAGCGGATACAAACCGACGTCGAGCGCGCGAAACTCCTCCGCTTCGGCGTCCATGCGCCACGGGCGCGTTTCGACCTCGACGCCCGGCACTTCGATGTCGCTGCGTCCGGAGCCGATGATCCTCAATCGAAAGTGTTGTTCGCGCGCAAGGCGCTCGAATAGAGGAAGCAGCCGCGCGAGAAACGGGAATGTCGCGTGCGTGCCAATCCAGCCGATCACCGGAACGGCGCGCGGCGCGGGCTCGCGTGGATGGAACACACTTGTGTCGACGATCGTCGGCACGATCGCGGTCTCCGCGCCGCGCGCGCTCGCATACGCCGCGACGGTCGGATTGCCGCAGATCACGATGTGCGCGCGATCAATCAAACGATCCGTCTTGCCCGGCCACTTCAGCCACCTCGCAACGCGTCCGTACACGGGACTGACGTACGAGAGATACGTCGCGTCGTCGAGATCGAGCACGAGCGGCCGGCGCAATCGCGCAAGCCACTCGACGAACGGAGGTCCGAACAACATCGCTTCGCGCTGCACGAGCACGACGTCCGCGGCGCGAAATGCATCGCGGATGCACATCGCCGCGCGGAACGCGACACGCGGCAATCGCGGCAGAAGTTGTTTTGGCGAATACAACGCGGCGAACAACGATGCGTCGAGCAGCGGTTTGAATTCGACGTCGATGCCGCGCTCCGCGAGCGGCTCGATGAACTGGACGATGCGATAGCGCGACGAAGCGGCCTCGATCGGATACGACGCGAGTGCGAGCACGCGGAGTCTCATCGGTGCAGCACCGCATCGTAGAGCCGGCGGTAGCGTGCACCGCCGACAGCGTGAAGGTCGTACTCGCGACTGAGCTCACGGCAGCGCGCGGCGAGCTCCGGATCGAGACGCAGAACGTTCATCGCCGCGATCGCTTCGGCGTACGCGTCGTGATCGAAGCTGCGCAGCAGCACTCCGACGCGCCGCTCTTCGATTTGCGCATTGAGATCGCCGATGCCGCGCGTCGCGATCACAGGCAATCCCGCGGCGAGGTACTCCGCGAATTTCGTCGGCGACGCCGCGAGCCGCGCGAAGGAAGGACGAATGAGCAGTAGCCCGACGTCGGATGCGAGCAGATAGCCCGGCACGTCTTCCGGCGGCGCGTGCAGCACGCGATAGTCGTCGCGTGTGAATCCAACGCGCTCGAGCTCATCGCTCACCGGCTGCGGCGGCGATTGGGTCAGCACGAGTGCGAAGACGCTGCGATCGGCGTCGCGCGCAACCGCGAGCAGCTCCGCCAGTTCCCGCGTGACATACGAGCCGCCGCCGAGCGCGCCGGCGTAGACGAACACCGTGCGATTCGCGATGCCGAGGTTTGTGCGATGGGCTGCGGCGAAACGCTCGCGATCGACGCAGCACGGAATCACTTCGACGGGACGCGACGCGCCGTTCGGAAACAACATGGCGCGCGCCTTCTCCGTCAGCACGACGAAACCATCCGCAGAGCGAAGCAGCCGCCGCTCCGCCATCTTCGTCAAGCGAAAGAGCAATCCTCCCGCGCGCCAGTTGCCGCTGTCGACGTACTCCTCCGCGAGCAAACCGCGAATGTCGAAGATCAGTCGACAAGCTGAGAGCTTGTCCCACGATGGGCCGCCTCTCAGGCGGCCCCTGGCGAGCGCGCCGATCGCCGCGCCGACGTGACTCCGGCCGTGCACGATGTCGAAGCGCTCGCGGCGCAGATGCCACGCGCCGGCGGCGATGTCGTACAGCGTCGCGAACAGCGACGGACGCTTGTGATAGCGCAGCGTCGACCACGCGATGCCGTCCGCGCGCAGCCGCTCGCGCCACTCCGCGCTCGACTCCGCGTCCCATCGTGCCGGCTCGAACGTCAGGAGCGACATTGTTACACCGCAGGCGACAAGCTCGCGAAGATACGGCAGCACCTGCGTCTGCACGAGCGGCTCACGCAGTCCGAAGTAGCAAACGTACGCGGCTCGCGGCATCTATCCTCGCAACGGCTCGAGCAGCGGCTCCACGCGCGCGCGCCTCTCGATCCACAACGCGAACGCGGCGTTCGCGACGAAGTGCAGCGCGTAGCACGCGACCATCACCCACGCGCACGCGATCATCCCGTATCGCGGAATGAGCCGCGCGTTCGCGATCACGCTGATCGCGCCGATCGACAGCGCGATCGCGGCGATGCGCAGAAAGTAGCCGCGTGCCACCCATTGCGGCGCCATCACCGTCGACATGCCGATCCCGAAAATCGAAAACGCAATCACGCGAAACACCGGAATCGCGGCGGCGAAGTTGCGGCCCGCGAGCAGCGGCACGACGATCGGCGCCGCGATGTATGCGACGGCAGCGGCGATCGCCGAGTACACGAACGTCTGCAGCACGAGTTGCCGATGTTCGCGCCACGCGACGTCGGCGCCGTCGCGCGCGACGATCGAATACGCGACCACCGCGACCGCCATCGGCACGACCTGCATCGCGAGTTGAAAGTATCCCGCCTCCGCCACCGGACGGAATTGATTGAGCAGAATCACGGCCGCGTGGTTGAAGAAGAACGTGCCGACTGCAGCGAGATGCAGACGCGCGCCGCCGCCGAGCAACTCCCCGATCACGCCGCGCGAGATCGTGAGCGGCCGGCTCGCGCGCACGATGCGCACCAGGCCGAGCCCTACGACGACGAGGTACGAAACGAGTGTCGCCGCGAGCGCCGCAGCGACTCCGCCTTTCATCACGCCGACTGCGAACGCCACGAGCACGATGCCGGCCGTCGTCCCGGCGAATTGCGCGAGGTTGAGCCGCTTCAGATCGCCGAGGATCACGAGGAGCGAGTTGCCGTTCTCCATCCAGAGCAAAAACGGCAGTCCTGCAAATGCGACGACGAGCACCGGCAGCGCGATGTGTTGAAAGATCAGGCCGCCGGTCACGAGGTGCATCATCGCCGCGATCGTCCAGCCGAGCAGCGTCGTCGCAGCGGTGATCGCCATGACGCTGCCGGTGACGACGGGCAGCATGCGCGGGCGCTGTTCGGGGTTGCCGAGGAGATAGACGATGACGTTCGCGAGACTGAAGTGGCCGAACGTCACGAACAACGCCACCCAGCTCGTCGCGGCCGCGATGACGCCGCGGCCCTGCGGCCCGAGCGCGCGCGCCGTGATGATCGTGGCCACCATTGCGCCGAGCATCCAGTACGCTTTCGTGCCGCTGGTGAGCGTCACCGCTTTCCACAGCTTCATCGTCTGCGATCATCTCAGGCACTGCATGCAACCGAAAGAGAGAATCGTCATCCGCGCGCTGCGCGCCGCATTTCGCATCTGGCCGTTCATGCACGGCCGCGGCTGGATCTTGCGCGCCGCCCGCCTCCTCCTCGGCAGCAACCCCATTCGTTTCGACATCGGCCGCGGCGCGTTCATCGACGGCACGCTCGACGACTGGATGATTCTCTGGACGTTCATGTGCCGCCACGAGGCCGACGCGCCCTTTCAACGCTCACTCGATCTCGTGCAGCGCGATGCCGTCGTGCTCGATGTCGGCGCAAATTTCGGTGTGTGGTCTTTGCTGGCTTCGAAACGCGGTGCGAATGTTCACGCGTTCGAGCCTGTACCCGCGATGGTCTCGCGTTTGCGCGATCACATCGCGCTCAACGATGCAAATAGCATCGCGGTCCACACGATCGCGCTCGGCGAAAACGAAGGCACGGCACCGTTCTTCGCAGTGACGTCGCGCAACACCGGAGCATCCGCGCTCGTGCGCCGTGCGGAGGATGACGTCGAGCTGCGCGTGGACGTGATCACGCTCGATCATTGGATCGAGCGCGAAAACATCGATCGCGTCGATCTGATGAAAGTCGACGTCGAAGGCGCGGAAATCCTCGTGTTTCGCGGCGCGCGACGTTTTCTTTCGTCTGCGAACGCGCCGATCGTGTTCTTCGAGATCAACGAGAAACTCTGCGCGAGCTTCGGCGCGACCACGCGCGACGTCAAACAACTCCTCGTCGAGTGCGGCTACGGAATCTATCGCTGGCGCCGCTCGAAGTTCGAGAGCGTTTCGCTGGAAGAGCGTCACGAGCATGAAGATCTGTTCGCACTCAAGGGGCGCCCGTCGTGAGCACCGTCTCGGTCGTCATTCCCGCGTACAACACCGCGCGTTTTCTGCGCGAGTCGATCGACAGCGCGCTCGCGCAGACACATCCGCCTCTCGAGATCATCGTCGTCGATGACGGCTCGACCGACGACACGCCGGCCGTGCTCGCGAGCTACGGCGATCGCATTCGCGCGCTGCGTCAGAGCAACGCCGGCGTCGCGGCCGCGCGCAACGCGGGACTGGCACTCGCGCGCGGCGAGTACGTCGCGTTTCTCGATTCCGATGACATCTGGCTTCCGCGCAAGCTCGAGCTGCAGCTCGCGTGCTTCGCTGCCGATCCGGCGCTCGGGCTCGTCCACTGCGGCTTCGAAGAATTCGATCGCGGACAAAAGATTTTTCTCGATGGCATGGAAGGCTGGGTCGCGGACGAGCTGCTGCTGCTTCAGCGTGAAGTGATCTCGGCGCCCGGCACGAGCATCCTCGTCCCGCGGCGCATCGCCAACGAAGCCGGCGGCTACGACCCCCGCATGCGCCTCGGCGAAGACTGGGATTTCTGCTATCGGATCGCGACGCGTTACCGAGTCGGCTACATTCGCGAAGTCCTCTTGCGCTACCGCATGCACGCCGGCGGCAATCATTTCAACATCGAGCGGATGGAGCGCGGCATGCTGCTCGCGTTCGAAAAAGCGTTCGCGGACCCCGCACTGAAAAAACTCAAACGCAGCAGCTACGGCCGTCTGCACACCATCCTCGCCGGGTGCTACTTCGAGCAACACGCGCTGCAAAAATTCGTGCGGCACGTGATCGCGAGCCTTCGCTACGACCCGCGCAATTTCGTGCGATTCGCCGCGTATCCGCTGCGCGTCATCGTGCGCTGGCGGGCGAAGCGACGTCCTGCAGCCACGCCTGCAGCATGAGCACGGCCCAGAGGTGATAGCGCCAGTCGGCGCGGCCGCTGAGATGCTCGCTCCATTTCGCGCGGATCGGCTCCGGATCGAGCAGCCCGTGCGCGCGCAACGCGGCGGGATCGAGCAGCGACTCCGCCCAATCGCGCAGCCGCCCGCGCAGCCACGCATCGAGCGGAATGCCGAAGCCCATCTTCGGGCGATCGAGCAGTGCGTCCGGCACGTAGCGCTGCAGCACGCGGCGCAGCACTCGCTTTCCTTTTCCGCCGCGCACTTTCATCGACAGCGGCAGCGTCCACGCGAATTCGGCGAGGCGATAGTCGAGCAGCGGCTCGCGCGCTTCGAGCGACACGGCCATGCTCGCGCGATCGACTTTCGCGAGGATGTCGTCGGGCAGATACGAGATCTGATCGAAGAACATCATCCGCTCGACGGGATCGGCGAGCGCCGGCCACGCGCTGCTGTCCGTGATCGGAACGCGCGGCGCGCTGCCATCGATCACGACGTTCGACCAATGCGAGACGAGCTCGAAATACATGGCGTCGGCGTCGTTCGCGCCGAGGACGCGTGCGACTTTGTGAATGCGCTCGCCGGAGCGGCGGCGCAGCATGCGATCCCACGAATGCGGCGACAAACTCCGCAGCGCTCGCCCGATCGCGGGACGTATCGCACGCGGAATTGCAGCGAGTCCGCGAAACAAATTCTGTCCGATGAAATAGCGCGCGTAGCCGCCGAACAGCTCGTCGCCGCCGTCGCCGGAGAGCGTGACGGTGACGTGGCGCCGCGCCATCTTCGCGACGAGATGCGTCGGAATCTGCGACGAATCGGCGAACGGCTCGTCGTACATCGACGGCAGTTGCGGGATGACGTTGAGCACGTCGTCCGCGGTCATCGTGAGCTCGGTGTGATCCGTGCCGAGATGTTTCGCGATCGCGGCGGCGAACGGCGATTCGTCGTATGCGGCGTCGGTGAAGCCGACGCAAAACGTGCGCACCGGCGACGCGCTCTGCTTCTGCATCAGCGCCGTGACGAGCGAGGAGTCGATGCCGCCGGAGAGAAACACGCCGAGCGGCACGTCGGCCATCATGCGAATGCGCACGGCGTCGTCGAGCAGCGCTTCGAGCTCGCGCGACGCTTCTTCTTCCGATCCGCGAAAACGATTTGCAGTTCCGCGCACGACCGCGTCCCGTACCGACCAATACGGAGACGTCTCGATCGCGCGCGTCGCCGGATCGAACGTGAGGATCGTGCCGGGCATCAGCTTCGCGATCCCCTCGTAAATGCTGCGCGGTGCCGGCACGTACATGAAGCGGAGGAAGAGGCTCAGCGCGCCGCGATCGATGCGGCCGTCGAAGTCAGGATGCTGCCGCAGCGCTTTCAGTTCTGAGCCATAGAGAAACGTGCGGCCCGCGAAACCGTAGTACATCGGCTTCACGCCCATGCGATCGCGAATCAGATGCAGCCGCCGCTCCTCGCGATCCCACACCGCGATCGCGAACATGCCGTTGAAGCGCTCGACCGCCGCCCGCACACCCCAAGCCTCGAATGCCGCGAGCATGACTTCGGTGTCCGAATGTCCGCGAAACTGCGGCGGATTCGGCAGCGCCGCGCGCAGTGCTTCGTAGTCGTAGATCTCGCCGTTGAGCGTCGCGACATAACGCCCCGACGCAGAGAGCATCGGCTGATGCCCGGCCGCGGAAAGATCGATGATCGCGAGACGCCGGAACCCGATCGCGATGCCGGCGTCGACGTCGATCCACTCGCCCGAGTCATCCGGTCCGCGATGCGCGAGCGCATCGCCCATGCGCCGCACGATGCGCGACAACTCGTCGCGTGACATGGGCGATGCGAAGCCGGTCACGCCGCACATGCGGCGGAGTCTACCGGGTTACGCCGCGCGACGCGCTCGCGTCCGCGCCGCT
>DATKFO010000795.1:0-3967 GCA_035544355.1 Thermoanaerobaculia bacterium | reverse complement strand
AAGGACCCCCTGCCGACGGAGCGAGTCTCGTGTATCGGCAGGGGTCCTTCGCGCCCAACCGCCACCCGCTCAGGACGACACGCAACTAAAAAATCGAGATCGCCGTCTTCGTCGTCAGCAGCTCGAGCGCCATCGTGCCGGCGAGTGAATTTCCTTTCTCGCTGAGGCCCGGAGACCACACCGCCGCGACGAATTTTCCCGGCATCACCGCGACCACTCCGCCGCCCACGCCGCTCTTCGCCGGCAGGCCGACGCGGTACGCGTAGTCGCCCGCTTCGTCGTACACGCCGCAGGCGAGCATCACCGCGTTCACACGCTTCACTTGCCGCGGTGTCGCGACTTCTTCACCCGACGGCGAATGCCCCGACGTTGCCAAGTATGAAAACGCATCCGCGAGCTCGACGCAGCTCATCGAGATCGAGCAGAGGCGAAAGTACGCGTCGAGCACTGCGTCGGCATCGTTGCGCAGATTGCCGAACGATTTCAGAAAGTGCGCGAGCGCGCGATTGCGATGGCCGGTGCGGTGCTCCGCTTCGGCAACGTCGAGGTCGTAGTCGATCGACGGATTCGCCGCCGCGCGCCGCACGAAATCGAGAATCGCATCTTCGCCGTCGCGCCGATGCCGCAGCACCGCATCGAGCACGACGATCGCGCCCGCGTTGATGAACGGATTGCGCGGAATGCCGCGCTCGACTTCGAGCTGGACCAGCGAATTGAACGCGGTGCCCGACGGCTCGCGTCCGACGCGCGACCAGATCGCATCGCCTTCGAGTCGCATCGCCAGCGTGAGACTGAACACCTTCGCGATGCTCTGGATCGAGAAGCGCTCATCGGCATCGCCGATACGAAAAACCTCGCCGTCGATCGTGCGCACGACCATGCCGAAGCGATCGGGCGGAACGGACGCGAGCGGCGGGATGTAGTCGGCGACGCGACCTTGCCCGAGGAGCGGTTGGATCTCTTCGCGGATCTCGTGGAGGACGCGTTGGAGGTCGTTGCCCGTCATCGGGCACGAGTTTATCGGCGTCTCCGCGTTCTCACCGCATCCAAACTCCAGATCCCCGCGCCGTGCGATGCGACGTACAGCCACAAAAAGCAATACACGACGGCGAGCTCGCCGCGATTCATGATCGGGAAGAATCCGTTCTTCGCGTGCGAGAGGAAGTACGCGAACGCCATCAGGCCGCTGCAGAGAAACGCGGCGAAGCCCGCGAACAAGCCGATCGCGATCAGCGAGCCGCCGCCCACTTCGATCACACCGGCGATCCAGCTGCGCGTCGGGAATGCCGCAGGCGCTTTATCGCCCGGCCATCCGAACAATTTCTGCAATCCGTGAAAGACGAACATCACGCCCGCGACGATGCGCAGGATCGCGAAGCATTGCGGCGAATAGCGGCCCAGCCAGCGTTCCATTCGATGTCCTCCGCGGTCTTCGACGAGCAGCAATCGAGCCAGCGAGCACGACGGCTCCACGCAAACCGGCAAAGGTGTTGCTGTGTCCCTCGCCAACCGCGAACGGCAGAGTCGCAGCGATTTCAGCCGTGACGCGGGAGCGAATCTTGAAATGCGACGGAGACATTTGGAGGAACTTCCATGAAGAAACTGCACACAACAGCATTCATCGCGATCGCAGTGCTGTGCGTCGCGCTGTGGGGCTGCGGCACCACAAAGACGACGACCGAGACCACCACGGAGACGACCAATAGTGCTGCAAACAGCGGCATGGCGAGTGCGAACACTCAGGCCGTTCCCACCGGCGGCTATTCGAATGCGACCGGCTCACTCGATGCGAGCCCCGAAATCGGAGCCGTCGACGCAGGCCGCCACGCACAGGCCGTCCAGACCGCACCCACCGATCAGCAGCTCACCACCTCTTCAGTCGCCATCAACAATCCAAGCAGCACGATGAACAACCGCGCGACCACGACCACCACGACGACCACGCAGGTCGCCGATAACTCGCTCGTGCAGACGCAGCCGATTACGACGTCCACCGAAACGACCACCGTCACGACACCCGAGCCCAACATCATCGAAGAACCCACCACGACGACCACGACAACGACGACCGACTCGAGCATGACCAGCTCGAGCACGCAGCAGGAAGACACGACCGCGACAACGAACGCAGGTCGTGAGCGCCTGAGAAAGGACTGAGTGCAGAGGTTGCGGGTTGCCCTCGCAGCCCGCAACCCCAAACCCCCATGCGACGCACGCTCCTGCTGTTCGCGATCCTCCTCGCCTCGAGCGCGCACGCGTTCGATCGCAGCGACGTGCTGCTCGCGCGCGCGTGGCCGTACGATTCGACCGCCGGCGTGAGCGAGATCGGTGAAGGCGTCGGCGTCGTGTTCAGTCCCGATCTCACCGTCCCCGGCAATTGCCGTTTCTTCGAAGCACTCGGCTTCGCCTGTTTCGAAGACGCCGACTGGTCGCGCATCCTCGATCGCGTGCACACCTGGAACATCATCCATCCCGGCCGCCGCATCAAAACGCTCGTGCTCGAAACGCACGGCACGAACGGCAACGGCTTGAAGGTGCAGAAGAACAAAAGTGCGAAAGCGGAGCGTTCGTACATCTCCGTCGCCGCACTGCAGGAGCGCCTCGAGCCCGACGGCATCCGCTACGTGATCCTCAGCGCGTGCAATTCCGGACGGCTGCTGCGCCCCGCGATCTATCGCTCGCTCGATCCCAACAACGGCGACAAACTCTTTCTCCCCGCGACGTGCGGCATCATCAACGCGAGCCCCACGTTCAACGCGCGACGCAATCGCGTCACCGTGATCACACCGGGCGAGAGCCACTACGAGCTCACACTCGTCGGCAGACTCAAAGAGCTCGCACCCCGCACGCGCCGCGCGATCGAGACCGCCGCGAAATCGCGCAACGTCAAACTGCCCGTGAAATTCGCGGTGAGCGAAATGCTCATCCGCATGCTGCTGCGTGATCCGAGACTCGAGCTGCGCACCGGCGCATCCGTCGACGATTTCTCGAAACAAATCTCGACGATGAACGACAGCGAGAAATTGTTCGAGATCTTCGCGACCTATCTCGACACGCTCGTCGAGCGCGACGCCGCGCGCGCGATCGAGATCGCCGGGACGCGCTGAATGGTTGGCAGTAGGCAGTGAGCAGTTGGCAGTTGGCGGTTGGCGGTTGGCAGAAGGCCACCACCACCAACCGCTTTTTCGTGCTTCTACTCCTGCCAACTGCCAACCGCCTACTGCCAACAGAATTAAACCCACCCTCATCCGGTTGCACGCCTGACATGCCTTTTTTGAAACTCGGACTCGGTCCGAACCTCGTTCGTTCCATTGACTACGTACAACCCACGCCGATTCAGTCGGCGGCGATCCCGCACGTTCTTGCGGGTCACGATCTCATCGGCATCGCGCAGACCGGCACCGGCAAGACCGCTGCGTTCGCGTTGCCGCTGCTGGAAATCCTTGCGCGCACTCCGTCGAAGCGGAATCCGCGCGTGCTCGTCGTCGCGCCGACGCGCGAGCTGGCTGCACAGATCGACGAAGCGTTTCGCGGCTTCGCGAAGCAGACGCGGTTTCGCATCGTCACGATCTTCGGTGGCGTCGGCGAGAAGCCGCAGATCGACGCCATGCGCCGCGGCGCGGACGTCGTCGTCGCAACGCCGGGACGTCTCATCGACCTCATGGGCTCCGGCCACGTCTCACTCGCCGATGTGAAGCACGTCGTGCTCGATGAAGCCGATCGCATGCTCGACATGGGCTTCCTCCCGCAGATCCGCCGCATCGTGAATGCGCTGCCGCGGCAGCGCCAGACACTGCTCTTCTCAGCAACGCTCTCGAAAGAAATCGAGACCATCGCCTCGGAGCTGCTGCACAAACCGCAGACCGTCGAGATCGGGCGCCGCGCGAATCCCGCAGACACCGTCGCGCAGTTTCTCTATCCCGTCGCGAAGGCGCGCAAGATCGATCTGCTGATCCACTTGCTGCGC
>DATKFO010000794.1:0-3192 GCA_035544355.1 Thermoanaerobaculia bacterium | reverse complement strand
GAGCCGCCCGGCACCGTCGCGAAGTGGCAGACCACGCCGTCCATCAGCGGATCACCCGAGTACGATGACGGGAAGGTCGCCCATCCGAGCGTGCCGTCATTCGGGTTGTTCGTGTAGAGATTGAGGTCCCTCGCCGTGCCCTGGCGCAGCGCGGTCTTCATCGCCCGCTCTCCGGTCGAACCCGGGAGCGCAGCGAACCACGTGTTGTTCACGGTGGTGTTGGTTCCGGCGAGCTGGAAGCGATAGCGCGTGTTCACGCCGCCCGTCAGTCCGCTGTAGGAATCATTGAGGACCGTAATCTGATCCGCGATCTGCGTGCTCGTGACCGTTCCCTGTCCCGAGGTGCTCTTGATGATGTGGAAGTAGACGTTGACGGTCACGGTGGTGACTGCGTCGACTCCCATGCGCCATCCGCCACCGGTCGGCTGCGAGGCAGTGTTGCCACGGAGCATCTCGGTGTGCTCTTCGATGGCCTGTGCTTCAGCGTCACTCACCGGGCGGGTCTTGCACCAGTCGACGTCATGCTTACCTTTTTCCGCGAACGCTGCGGTGGTTCCGAGGAGGACGAGAAGACAGAGGGAAACCGTAAGGGCACGCTTCATTCAACAATTCTCCTGTTTTTAAGGTTGGTGTGTGTGCCGCCCTAGAGCGACGACTGTGCCACACCCTGTAGCCTCGTAAATCATTGAAATCATTGGATGCAGCATTTTCCTGCACTGGGTCAAAAACAGCACCGTAATCATTCTTTGCCCCACGCTTGATGATTTTTCTTGACCCACGCGCAAGACGCGGATGAGAGGCAGGATCTCCCCACGTTGATTTACGCTCAATTACCGCCTAGCTTATCTCCCGTGACCGCGCTTCTCTTCGAAACGACGCTTCCCGCTCGTCGTCCGCTGCCCGTTCTCGTCCCTGTTCCCGACCCTCCGGTCGAAACGGGCGAGTGCGACGCGATCCGCAGGCTCCGCGCAACGCTCCCCGGAAAAATCATGAACGCGACGGAGCTGATCCGCGCGCTCGACAAAGTCCGGCGCGACGAATCGATCCCCACGACGCTCGAAGCCTTCGACACGCTCCTCGGCGGCGGACTCCCGCGAGGAAAAATGGTCGAGCTCACGGGGCGCAGAACCGCAGGACGCTTCTCGATCGCGATCTCGTCGCTCGCCGCAGCGACGAGCATGGGAGAGTCCGCCGCGCTCGTCGACCTCGGCGATCACTTCGATCCGCAGCTCGCCGAAGAAAACGGCGTCGACCTGCAGCGCATGCTGTGGATTCGTCCGAAGACGCTCAAGCACGCGGTGATGAGCGCGGAGATGATCGCCGCAACCGGATTTCATCTCGTCGTGCTCGACGTCGGATTGCATCCGCTGCGCAGCCGCCGCGTCCCCCCCGCCGCCTGGGTACGCCTCGGCCGCTCGGCAGAAGCAAACGGAAACGCGCTCCTCGTCTCGACGCCGTATCCGTTGACCGGCACCGCGTCGGAGGCGGTCGTGATCGCAGGACGCGCGCACGCGAAGTGGGTGGGTGGTGTGTTGGGAGGGATGACCGTGAAGCTCACGCTGGAAAAGCATCGGCGGTTTCGGAGTGCGGCAGCGGAGCTGCCGCTTTCGTGTCACGACAACGAATGACACGCATCGCCTGCTTCCTCGTCCCGATGTTCCCGCTCGCAGCGCGACTGCGCAGCGAGCCGGAGCTCATCACCGAAGCACTTGCCATCGTCGAAGGCAACGGCAACGCGGCGCACATCGTCGCGGCCACGCGGCGCGCGCGCACGAAAGGCGTGCGCTCCGGACATTCCCTCGCGCAGGCACGAACGCTTCTGCCGAAGCTCATCGCGCGCGGACGCGACACCGAATGCGAGCGCACCGCGCAGGAAGCGCTGCTCGAAGTCGCAGAAACCTTTTCGCCGCGCGTCGAAGATGCCGGCGAGGGCATCGTGTTCGTCGACGTCACCGGCATGGAGCGGCACTTTCCGAGTGAGAGTGATCTCGCGAAAGCCGCGATTCGTGCCGCGGAGACCGTCGGCCTTCCCGCGCGCGTCGGCATCGCTGCGAGCAAACTCGCCGCGCGCATCGCAGCGGAGCTGCCGCAATCGCCGACGGTCGTCGAGCTTGGTGCCGAGGCGGAGTTTCTTGCGCCGCTGCCGCTTGCGCGATTGACTCCGGAGCTCGACGCCGCGTCGACGTTGCAGCGCTGGGGCATCGGATCGATCGGAGAGCTCGCCAAGCTGCCGGAATCCGAAGTCGCCGCACGCCTCGGCGATCTCGGTCGTGAGCTCCACTACGCCGCACGCGGCATCGATCCGCGTCCGCTGATTCCGCGCGCGATGCCGCCCGAATTTCGCGAAGGGATGGAGCTCGAGTGGCCGCTCGTCGAGCTCGAGCCGTTTCTCTTCATCGCATCCTCCGCGCTCGACCGGCTCGCGAAGCGGCTCGAGGTGCAGGGATTCGCGTGCAAACGCATCGAGCTGACGATGTCGCTAGAGCCCGACGGCTATCACGCGCGCGCGATCGAGCTGCCCGCGCCGACGCGCGACGTGAAGACGATGCTCACCCTCATTCGTCTCGATCTCGAGAAGACGCCGCCCGGCGCGCCGGTCACCGGCTTCTCGCTCGTCGCGCATCCCGATCGTCCGCGGCGCGCACAACTTTCGCTCTTCGGACCGACTGCACTCTCGCCCGAAAAACTCGCGACCACAATCGCGTGCCTCGTCTCGATGCTCGGCGAAGATCGCGTCGGCATGCCGATGACCGTCGACGGACACCTTCCCGAGCGCTACGCGATCGGCGAGTTCGCGCCGCCTCCCCCACCCAACATCAAACGCAAAGCGCGCAAGAGCCGCGGCCTCCTCGCCGTGCGCGTGCTCCGCCCGCCGATGCCGGTCGAAGTGATCCTCAGCGCGACCGACGAGATCACCTCGATTCGCGGCGACGGCGACGTGAACGGCGACGTGCGCGTCGCATCGGGACCGTGGCAAATCGAAGAAGGATGGTGGAACGAAACGCCGGCGAATCGCGAGTATTGGGACGTCGAGCTCAGCGGCGGCGCCACGTATCGCGTGTATCGCGATGCGGCCGATGCATCATGGTTCGTGGACGCGCGCTACGACTAAACGGATTTTTCGGCGATACTTAGCTCGTTCAACCCGTCCTGAGAGGGTCCTGCATGCGAGTGATCGGCTGTGTGGTGGCG
>DATKFO010000793.1:0-4806 GCA_035544355.1 Thermoanaerobaculia bacterium | reverse complement strand
GTTGCCGGAGGGGATCCTTCGCACCCGCCCACCGCCCGCTCAGGAAGACACGGAAGCGCTACGCGTCCCGTCGCGCGGGCAGCCACCGCCCGACCACCGCGGTCAGCGTTTCGGGCTCGACGGGTTTCGGGACGTGGTCGTCCATCCCGGTTTCCGTGAGCCTCGCGGATTCGCCGTCGAAGGTGTCGGCGCTCATCGCGATCACCGGCAATCGCGACGTGTGCGGGTTCGCTTTGATGCGGCGCGCGGCTTCGATGCCGCTCATGTTCGGCATGTGCAGGTCCATCAGCACGAGGTCGAAGTGTTTCACTTCGAGGAGCGTGAGCGCGTCGCTGCCGCTTGCCACGGCAGTGACGCCGACACCGTTGCTGCGCAGGATCTCGGTGGCGACTTCGCGGCAGATCCAGTCGTCGTCGACGAGCAGCACCTGCGCGTCGGTCTGCGCGTGCACGGCGACCGGTTTCGTGATCGCGACCGGCTCGTCGCTCGCGTACTCGTATTGCACGCCGATGTGCTCGCGCAGCTTTGCGAAGATCGTCGAGTCGCGGAACGGTTTCGCGACGAAGTCGTCGCAGCCGGCGGCGAACATGTCGCCGCGCTCATGATCGAGCGCGCTCGCGGACAGCGCGATGATCGGCGTGCGCGCGGCGCCTGTTGCCTTTTCTTCCGCTCGAATGCGGCGCGTGACTTCGAGTCCGTCGAGATCGCTCATCCGCTTGTCCATCCAGATGAGCCGCGGTTTCCAGCTGCGCCACGCCGCGAGCGCTTCCTCGCCGCTCGTCGCTTCCTTCACTGCGAATCCGACTTCGGTCAGCAGACGCGTGAGCACCATGCGATTGATGGCGGTGTCGTCGACGACGAGGATGCGCGCGCCGCGATCCGCGGCAACGAGCGACGTCACGCGACGATCATCGGTCGCGGGAACCAATGCGCTCGCATGCGGCAGACTCACGTCTACGCGGAAGAGCGATCCACGTCCGGGCGTGCTCTCGACGGTGATGTCGCCGCTCATCAGCCGCGCGAGATTGCGCGAGAGTGCGAGGCCGAGGCCGGTACCTTCCTTCGATTGCCGTCCGCTTTCGCTTTGCACGAACGGCTCGAAGAGTCGCAGCAATTCGTCCGCGGCGATTCCCGGTCCGGTGTCTTCGACCTCGAACGTCGCGCGATCGTCGCGCCACTTTGCGCGCAGCGTGACGCCGCCGGTCTCCGTGAATTTCACGGCATTGCCTGCGAGATTCAGCAGGATCTGGCGCACGCGCACTTCATCGCCGATGACCGCGTCGGGCATTTCTTCGATCACGGTCGTGAAGCGAATCCGCTTCTCTTCCGCGCGCAGGCGAAGCACATTCTCGACTTCACGCACGATGGTGCGGATGTCGAAGCGCGTTTCTTCGAGCGTGATGCGGCCCGCTTCGATCTTCGAGAGCGACAAGACATTGTTGATCAGGCCGAGGAGGTGCTCGCCGCTGTTGACGATCACGTGGAGACCTTGCTGATCGTCGGCGTCGCGATTCTTGCGGCGCGCGAGCAGTTGCGCGAATCCGAGAATGCCGTTGAGCGGCGTGCGCAGCTCATGACTCATATTCGCGAGGAACGCGCTCTTCGCGTGACTCGCGGCGAGCGCGCGCTGCTCGGAATCGTGCAGCTGCTCGACTTTCTCCGCGAGCTCCGCGGTGCGCTCGCGCACGGTCGCTTCGAGCATGTCCGCGTGGCGGCGTAGTGCGCGGACGCGAAGCCGCACGGCGATGTACACGAGCAGACCGAGGAGCGCGATCATCGCGATGCGCGCGGGCAGCGTCTCGTACCAGAACGGCGCGACGTCGACATCGAGCGCGAGCGGCTTGCTCCATCCGCTCGTGCCTTCGACGCGCGCGGAGACTTCGACGTGCCATGGACCCGCGCCGAGGTTTTCGATGTCGAGATGATCTTCGTACGAGGGCGCGGACCATTCGTCGCGCAGGCGTGGCACGCGCACGCGATATTGCACGGGATGCGGATCGAGCCACGGCGCCGACCAGCGCAGATGCAGCGCGCGCTCGCCGTTCGCGAGTTTCGTCGGTGCCGAGAGCCATCGCACCTCGAGCGGCGGACGCGGAAGCGCAGGAACGGAGGGATCGAAACGCGCGAGCCCGGACATCGTGCCGGCGTACACGGAGCCGTCGTCGTCGACGACGAGGCCGTTGAGATTGCACTCTTCCTGCAGCAATCCGGAGCGCGAGTCCCACACGGTCCAGACTCCGTTCGCGAATCGCCCGACGCCTGCGGAACCGCCGGCCCAGATCGCGCCGTCGCGTCCGCGCGCGAGCGAATAGATCGTCTGGCCCGGCAGTCCGTCCGATTCGGACATCTTCGTCCATAGCGAGCCGCGACGAATGGCGAGTCCGCCGGTGCCGCCGGCCCACACTTCGTCGTCGGAGATTTCGAGCAGCGCGTTCACCGACTCGGGGATCGCGCGATCGTCGCGTGAGGTGAGGCGCGCGACGAGCTTGCCGTCGCGAAACGTCGTGATGCCGCGCAGCGTCGCGATCCACAGCTCGCCGTTGCGGCGCCACATCATGCCGCGCACGTGTTTGTTGTCGAGGCTCGCATTGATCGCGGCGTCGGGACGCCATCCGTTCGCATCGCGAACGAACACGCCTTCGTTCGTGGTCGCCGCGTACCAGACGCGCGTCGGGCTGCGAAACAATCCGATCACGAAGCCGCTCGCGATCTTCAGCACCTGACGGAACGGCTTATTTGATTGCGATTCGAAGATGCCGAAGCGCGTGCCGGCGATCAGCGTGCCGTCATCCGCCTCGACGAACGAGCGCACGTCTTCGGTGATGCCGTCGGCCGCGGCGTATTGCCGCATCGAGTTTTCGCTGAGTCGCAGACCGCCGACCTGGAAAACGCCGACGAGCAGATCGCGCGACGTCGCGGCGCGGCTCAAGCCGAATGCGGAGAAGAGCGCGCGGCTCGAGCTCCCCGGATCGAGCGTCGACCGGTGCGACCACGCTTCGCCGACCCATTGCGTGAGGCCGACGGCGTTGAGTCCGAACCAGACGGAGCCTTCGCGATCGCCGAGGATCGACATCACCCCTGCTTCGAACGGACCGTTCGCTGTGCCCCACACCGTCCACGGCATCGTGGCGTTGCCGAATGCGACGTGACCGCCGACGGAGCCCGCCCAGATGCGGCCGCGGCGATCCTCGGCGAGACAGCGAAACGCGCCGCGCGGCCACGGCTCGAATGCAGCCTGATGCCAGCCGTCGGCGCCGCCGCGCGTCCAGTGCACGGTGCACGATTGCGTCGCGATCCACACGCGTCCGTCGCTCGCGACGAGAATCGCCGCGGGCCGCGACGGAAGCGGATCGCCGAGAACGGGATCGAGGCGGCCGTCGCTGATGCGTGCGGCGCCGAAGTCGGTGGCGATCCACGTCGCGCCATCCGATGCAGCGGCGACCGCGACGGCTTTGTTCGTTTCCTTGCGCGGCTGCCACTGGTCGTGGTCGAGCGTCCAGAGCACGCCGTCGCTGTCGACCATCCAGAGCGTGCCGTCGCGCGATTCCGCGAGCGATGCGGCGCCGCGCTTCGAGGGGATGAGCCGCCACGACGTGCCGTCGAAGAGATGCACGCCCGCCTGCGACGCGACGTACACGCCGCCGCGTTTGCGCGGCACGATCGTCGTGATCAAGCCACGAACGGGCGCGGCATCGACGGATGCGACGGGCGTGATCGATTTGCCATCGAACGTCGCGACGCCGTCGAGTGTGCCGATCCAGAGCACGCCGTCGGTGCTCTGCGCGAGCGCGACGACGGACGATTGCGGCAGTCCGCGCCAGCTCGACTTGCTGAACGTGCGGAACGAGCGCGTGGGCGTCCACTCCGCGGCGCGCGCGAAGAGCGCGGGCAGCGCGAGCGACAACAAGAGAATCCAGCGCACGGCTCCGCGTCGCAACACGATCGGTCTCTCTCCCGGTGCGCGAAAGCTTAGCAGTTCGTGCGATTCTGCCGCGCGTGACTTCGCGAACGGATCGCGCCGGCCTTCTCCTGGTTTTCGCCAGCGCCGCCGCCTACGGCGCGATGCCGGTCCTCGGCAAGCTGGCGTACGCGGCGGGCGTGCGTCCGGTGAGTCTGCTCGCGTGGCGTTTCGTGCTCGCCACGCCGCTGCTCATCATGCTCACGCGCGGCCCGCGCCCACCCCTCCGCACCCGCCTGATCCTCTGGGGCCTCGGATGCATTTTCGCGATCAACTGCATCGCGTACTTCACCGCGCTGCAAACCGTTCCCGCGACGATCGTTGCGCTCGTGCTCTACACCTATCCCGTGCTCGTGACGCTGCTCTCCGCAGCATTCGGACTCGAGCCCTTGACCGTGCGCGGATTGGCCGCAGCAGGACTTGCGTTCGGCGGAACCGCCGTCACCGCAGGCGCGATCCCCGCGGGAGGTGCGGTTGCCGGTCTCTTGCTCGCCCTCACCGCAGCCTGCGGCTACGCGCTCTACATCGTCCTCGGCAGCCGCTTCGTCGCGGGCGTGACGCCCGAGGACGCGACGCGCCACGTGTCCGAAACGTGTGCCGTCGTCTTCATCCTCTTCGCCGCCGTGCGCAGCGAGCTGCGCGTACCGGCCTCGGTCGCCGCCTGGGGCGCAATCGCCGCGATCGCCGTCCTCTGCACCGTCTTCGCCCTGCGCATGTTCCTCGCCGGCCTCGCCCGCATCGGCCCCTCGCGCGCCGCGGTGGCGAGTGCGTGCGAAATCGTCGTGACCGGAATCCTCGCGGTGCTCTTCATCGGCGAGAGCGTGGGCGTGAGGCAGTGGATTGGGGGC
>DATKFO010000792.1:0-6837 GCA_035544355.1 Thermoanaerobaculia bacterium | reverse complement strand
TAGTTCACAACTTTTCACATCTCCCGGCTCTACCTTGATGGGCATGATCGAATCGCTGATCGCGTGGCTCATCATCGCGTGCACGGAGCTCGCGAAAAACTCGCCGCCACCGCAACAGCCACCGCAGCGCGTGGACTTCGCGAAAGACGTCCGCCCGATCTTCGAGCGCAAGTGCCAGCCGTGTCACTTCGAAGGCGGGAAGATGTACGCGCATCTTCCGTTCGACAAACCGGAGACGATCGCGAAGCTCGGCACGAAGGTGTTCACGCGCATCAAAGATCAAGACGATCGCGCCGTGATCCGGCGGTTTCTCGCAACTCGCTGAGCTTGGCATCGACCTTGTTCTCTCCATCGGCAGGAGGGTTGCGATGGCAGAAGACAGACGAAAACAGCCGCATCGACTCAGCAACGCCACCACGAAGCTCGCAACCGCGGTCACGCGATGGGCCGGGAGTCCGTGGGGATTCGGAACCGCGCTGGCAACGATCGTGATCTGGGCGGTCACGGGCCCGATCTTCAAGTGGTCGGACACGTGGCAGCTCGTGATCAACACGGGCACGACGATCGTCACGTTCCTGATGGTCTTTCTCATCCAGCGCACGCAGAACAAGGACGGACTCGCGATCCAGTTGAAGCTCAACGAGCTCGTCGCCGCGATCGAAGGTGCGAGCAATCGACTGATCGATGTCGAAGATCTTGCCGAGGCGGATCTCGAGATTCTGCGGAAGCACTACCAGCGTATCGTCGAGATGGCGCGCAAGGACGAGCAGCTCACCGCGTCACATTCCGTCGAAGAAGCGGAGCGGCGGCATTCGATCAAGCGGCATCACGCGAAGAAGTGACACGCTCGCTAGACCTTCACGGTGTTCGTCCACGGCGCGTTCCCGTACTGATCGTAGAACGTCTCGACGATCTGTCCGCTGCTGAACGCGAGTGTTGCGAAGCCGTTGCGCACTCGGTTGGCCTGATCGGGATCGGGATTCTCCATCGGCGCGTTTGCGTAGAACGTGATCGCGTTTTGCGTGCCGAGGTACTTGCCGTTGCCGAAGGGGATCGCGGCGTGGCCGGCGCAACGGCCGAGCGTCGGCGCGATCGCGGACGACGGCGAGTAGACGATGCCGTTGTGGATGTGACCCCAGTACCACATCTCCGGCGCACGGCCGAGCGCGCTTGCGTCGGTTACTTGCGCGAGCAGCGGCGACTCCGACGTCGTCGAGCCGTCCGTCGAGAGCGGGTTGTGATGCGACATCAGCACGACGTACGGAATGCTCTGAAATGTTTTGAGGAAGGCCTGCTGCTCGGCGTTGAGCGCGCCGGCCATGTACATCGAGCTCGTGTCGGCGTACGCGGTGTCGAGTCCGATCACGGCCCACGCATTCTGCGGACCGACGATCGCGAAGTAGCTGGTTCCCTTCTGCGCGGAGAAGATCTTCGATGCGAGTGCAATTTTGAAGTAGCCGTTGCTCGCGTCGTAGCGCTCGTGATTCGAGTTGAGCGCGAAGCTGTTTCCGTTGAACGGCCACAGCTTCACGAAGCGATCCGATTCCCAATGCGGCGACACGAAGCTCCCCTCGGTACCGACGTAGTACACATCGCCGAGGTGGATGACGTAGTCGGCGTTGAGCTTCTGGACTTGCTCGATCACCTGCAGCGCAGGTCCGTCACTCGATCCGTCAGGCCACGATCCCGTGCCCCAGTCGCCGACGATCGCGATCGTCGTGTTCATGTTCGCATTGATCGTTGCCGGTGATGTCGGGAACTTCGGCTGCTTCAGGAGATCGTGCTCGCAGAAGAGATAGTCGATGCCGGCGATGACCCAGCCGGGATCGAAGGTTTCCCACGTGCCGTCGCCGATCAGCGTGCCGTCCCACGCGACGATGCCCGCGGTCTTGATCTCCTCTTTCCACTGATCGTATTCGGCGGTCGTGATCTTCGTTGGCGGCAATCCCCACTTCGTTCCGTCGAAGTCGGTGTCGAGCCAATAAAGAATGAGACCGAACTCGACCTGCGCGTTGTCGGTCGCCTTCGGCTCTGCGCCGTTCATGTAGCCGATCAGCAGCGCTTCGCAGGCTTGCAAGTATTCGCCGAGGTCTCGTCCGATCGAGCGCTTCGACGCATCCGCGGCGACGGATGCGTGCAATGCGGCGGCGCGGGCGGAAGCGTGAGCGAGTGCGGTTGCAGTCAGTGAAGGCATGCCGGAAGTCTATTACGCCGTCGCCCCCTGAATCTCCGCGAGCGCCATTTCGAGCGCGGCGCTCTTGAGCTGCTCCTGTTCCGACAGGTGCTCGACGGCGGCCTGCCGCAGCGACGCCGCGGCGAGCTCGCGCTGTCCGAAGATGCACGACCAGATCAGGAACACATCTTCGAACGCGACCCAGCCGGCGTGCTCGAGGAAGCGCCACCATTCGGGATTGCTGATGCCGTACACCGACTCCGGCCAGAAGATGCCGCGCGCGAAGTGATCGCCGGCGACGACGATCGTCGCGGTGATCAGCACTTTCCAGTCGAGATAGAACGCAAGGAACGCGAGCGAGCCGAAGACGTGGAAGTGCGTCTCGATGCGTCCGCCGGTGAGATGAATGAGCAGCGCGGATGAGAGCATCTGCGACGCTGCGATCACGTGACGCGTCAGCGTCGTTCCGGGACGGAGAAACGCGAGCAGCACGGGAAGGATCGCGATGCCGGCGCCGCCGAGGACTGCCACCCACACGTGCATGTGGACGACTTTCTCTTTGCCTTCCCACGCGTACGGCGACACGACGATCGCGCCGATGATGCCGACGATCCATTGCACGACGAGCAGCACGGCGAACAGCTTGTCGACCTTCGCGCGGCGCGCGGTGGTCTGCGTGGCGTTGAGCTCGTCCGCACGCGCGATGATCTTCGGATCCGTTTCCACAAGGCTGATGTTGCTCATGGTCTCTCCCCTCTGTTGACGATGGAACAGCCGAACACCGGATGCGTGCTGTGGCCCGCGTTCGCATTCACGATGCGGATGATGTCGGCGCGCCCGCTGTTGAGTCCCGCGTGTCCGCGCAGCAGCGTGATGCCGCCTTCGAAGCGCAGATTGCCGGCGGTGTCGTAGACGTACGTTTGGCCCGACGTGAACGCGCCAAAACGCTTCGCTTCGCGTCCGTCGTCATCCATCACGACGCGCGCGCCGCGGAGTTTTCGCGCTTCCTTCACCACCTCGGTCTCTTCCCATCCTGACTTCATCTGCCGCGGACGAAAGACGACGACATAGGTGCGCAGCGTGCGCGGTGATTTCTCGATGACGGCCTGCAGCTCTTCGATGCTCGCGCGGCTGCACGAGCAGTGCGGGTGCACGGTCATCACGAGCGTCGGAGCGCCGTCGTTGCGAACGAGCTTGCTGTCGGAAGGCCACGTCGCGCGTGCGTTCGCGGCGCGTCCCGGCGTGCTCTCGAATTTCTGAATCGCGCGATATGCGGCGGCGACGGTGCCGGCCCAGACGACGGCGGCCACTGCGAGAACTGCGGTGATGAGGCGTCGTTTCATTTTTTCTTCAGCGCATCCAGCGGCGAGATCAGCCGGTGGTCCCTTTCGAATTTGATCCGGCTCGCGGTGAGCAGCTCGATGCGCTCGCCGAGCGGAATCGCGTAGAACTCCGAAGGTGTGACACGCGCAACACGTCCGTCGGGATAGCTGATCGTGGCCCAGTCGAAGTTCATAAGACCCGGGACCTCTCTCTCTCTCTCTTGTTGGGGAAACCCGGGCGGATTGTAGGGTGAAACGAAATGTTCAGAGGCCGGATGGCCGGAGGGCATGCAGGAGGCAATTCCAGCCGTCCTGCGAGGCGGCTAGACGAAGATCCGCACTTCCTTCAGCGCGCTTGCGTGCCGCGATTTGCCATCTCCGCTCTTCCGTCGAAGCGGGCGATGATCACCGTGGCGATGCCGAAGATCAGCAGCGCGCCCACGACCATCGCCACACTCCCGCGGAGATCCTCGGCGAGCAGCTTGATCCTGCCGTGCGTCGACGGACGACTCTGCGTTCGGCATTACAAGGTCCGAATCTTCAACGACAGTCCGATCAATACGAGCGCGACTCCGGCGAGGCCGAAGAGCAGCCCCCGGCGCCGATACGCCAGCTCATCCAGCGACTGCTGTCCCGCAATGAGCGCCGCCTCGGCATGCTGCAACGCTTCCTTCTGTTTCGCGCTCACTTCCGGCGTCGAGAACGAATGCACGAGGGTCTCGAGCTCGATCTGCGCGTCGACGGCACTGTCGAGCTCCGCGCGCGCCGTGCGGACTTCGACGCCGCCGCGCTGCGCGCCGAGGCGGATGCGCTCGGAGCGCGCGATCATGCTGGTGACGCTGCGCGTCGCGTCGAGGTACGCCTGCGCGTTCACGCGACCGGCGACATCGTCGGGACCGTGGCAGTCATCGCAACGCCGCACCGGAAGAGAGACATCTTTGCCCGTCGCCGGATCGCGATACGTGTAGTGCGTCTTGCCGATGCGGAACTTCTCGAAGAGTCGCGCGAACTCGGGGCGAAGTTTCGGCGTCGCGCCGGCACGGGTGTCCATGAGATGCGTCGGCAATTGCTGCACGCGATCGACGAGCCAGTCGAAGCGATCGTGTCCGCGCAGCTTCAGCCTGTCCGCGGTTTTCAACAGCTCACCGCGCAGCTCCCGATAGTGCTCGGCCTTCTTGCGCGGCTCGGCAATGCGCGCCGCGAGCGGTCCCACGCCTTCGTGACAGAACGCGCACGGCGTTTCCGGCAGGATGCCGAGCATGGCCACGGTCGGACGAACGACGCCGTGGTTCTCGTGACAGCTCACGCATTCGGTGAAGTGCGTCATGCGCAGCGACGAGCGGTTGTCGTCGTGGCACGTGCCGCATTCCGCGCCCGCCATCATCTCGTTGTGCTGCTGCCAGAGCTCGTGCTTTTTGCTTTTGCGGAACAGCTCCGCTTCGCGCGCATGGCATTGACCGCAGACGAAGCTCACGCTTTCGACACCGGGTGGCGTAGCGCCATGATTGCCGTGGCAGTCGTTGCATGTCGGCGCGGTGAGATCGTCTTTCTCGAGCAGCGCCTTCGCATGCACGCTCACGCGCCATCGCGCGTATTGATCGGTGTGCAGACCGTACGGCGACATCCGCTTCGCATCGGAATGACAGCGGCTGCAGGTCTCGGCGACATGCGTTGGATGCACCGGCGACTCGGCTTGTGTCCGGCGGCGGATGTCATGGACCGAGTGGCAGTCAATGCATGTGGCTACATTCGTGTCGCCGGCCTTCAATCGTTGTCCATGTTTGCTCGACCAATACTCCGTGACCTGGTCGACGCGCGCCGCGGGATTGAAACGTTTCATGAACTCGGCGGACGAATGACAGCGTCCGCAGAAGTCGGGGATCTGCGTGCGCGCCGGCGCGCCGCGATACGGATTCGCCGCGAATTTCGGATCCATCGCGCCGCCCGCATCCTCGGCGAGCTTCGGATCGGGATTGCCGCCATGGCAGTCGTGGCACGACAGGCCAACTTGTGAATGCACATCGGTGGCAAAGCTGTGCACCTTCGCACGGGCCTTGTCGTCGAAAAGCTCTCCACCATGGCAAGTGATGCACGATGTCGGCGGTGCCGCGAGGAGATGCCGCGCGCCGAACAGCAGCAGCATCAGCATTGCCTTGCGCGGTCCGCGCGTGATGAACGCGAGCAGCAGGAGCAGCAACGCTGCGACGCCGACTATGTACAGCGGTACGAGCGAGTTGTATCCCCAGCACGTCATCGCGATGATGGCGCCGAGGGCGACTCCGCCGGCGAGACTCCACATTGGACTGCGTCCTTTGCGCGCTGCACCGCGATCCAGGAATGGCACGAGCAGCAGGACGAGTCCACCGAGACCGAAGAGAGCAATCGGAATGAATTCGTACTCGATGCCGAAGATCTCGCCGCCCGGGACGAGCTTCAGCGTCTGGAACATGAAGATGAAGTACCACTCGGGACGGATGTCCTCGTACGCGGGCGCGAAGAGATCGGCCTTCTCACCGAGCTCCCACGGAAACAGCGCCGCAAGCGCGGCGAGCACGCCGAGCGCGAAGACCCATCCGGAGAGATCACGCAACGCGAAGTGCGGGAAGAATTTCATCGGCGGCCTGCGCTTCGCTTCCTCTTCGCAGGCGGGCGGCACGCTCATCCCCTTCGTCTGCACGAGCACGAGATGAATGCCGAGAAACACGAGCGTGATCGCCGGCAGAACGGCGACATGCCATCCGTAGAAACGCGCCAGCGTCGCGCCGCTCACACGATCGCCGCCGCGCAGAAAGCGAAGCGTCCACTCGCCGATGAACGGCGTCACGCCGGCGACGTCGGTGCCCACTTTCGTCGCGAAAAATGCGAGCTGATTCCACGGCAGCAGGTATCCGGAAAATCCGAATCCGAGAATGAGGAATAGCAGTACGACGCCGGTGATCCACGTGGCCTCGCGCGGCGGCCGGTAGGCCTTCATGAAGTAGACGCTCACGAGGTGAAACGCGGCGAACAGCACCATCAGATTCGCCGACCACGAATGGATCGAGCGGATCAGCCATCCGAACGGCACGGTGGTCATGATCAGCTCGATGGACTCGAACGCCTCGTCGGCGCTCGGGCGGTAGTAGAGCATCAGCATGACGCCCGTCATGACCTGGATGAGAAAGAAGAACAGCGTCATGCCGCCGAGGTAGTAGAAGACGGTGTAGCGGTGCATCGGCACCGTCTTGTGCAGGGCCAGCTCACTGACTTTGGCCGTGCCGAAACGATCGTCCATCCACGCGGCGACGCGAGATCTGATGTCGCTCATGGCGTTACGCCTTCGAGACGATGATCGTGGCGGGT
>DATKFO010000791.1:0-5506 GCA_035544355.1 Thermoanaerobaculia bacterium | reverse complement strand
CTATCGCTTCGTCGAGCGCGAGACGTCGTCGCCGTGGACGGCGGTGCTCGCAATCGGGCTGTTGTTCCTGATGCCGCGCATGGTCGCGGACCTTTTCACGAACATCAAAGATTTTCCGGAGATGGTGTTTTTCTCGCTGGCGCTGCTCGTGTTTCATCACGCGTACGAGCGCCGCTCCGCCGGCGCGATCATCGCGTCGGGTGCGATCTGGGGACTCGCGCTCGGGACGAAGGCGAACGCGCTGTTTTTGCCGCCGATCGTTGCGTTGTTCGTGCTGTGGCGATGGCTCGGCAACAAGAGCGAGCGGCAGGGGCGAGTGCTGCTTGCGATCGCGATCGCGTTCGTCGCGGGACTCGCGGTGCTCGTGATCTCGTGGCCGTATCTGTGGGCCGCGCCGTTTTCGCGCATGCTCGAGAATCTGCAATACGTGGCGGTGCGTGGCCGCGGCGGGACAGCCGCGCAGAATCTCGCGCCGTGGCTGTCGATGGTTTTCTACACGACTCCGCTTGCGGTGCTCCTGCTCTTCGCGATCGGATTGCCGTCGACGATCGTTCGCGCATGGCGCGGCCGTTCTGCAGATCAGTTCCTGCTCGTGTGGCTCGTGGTGATCGTCGGACGTCTTTCGGTTCCGGGCGCCATCAACTTCGACGGAGTCCGGCATTTTCTCGAGCTCTTTCCACCGATCGCTGCGATCGCGGCCATCGGTGGGATGGAGTCGATTCGCCGCGTGAGCGCGCATCCCGCGTTCCGCGCGACGATCGCCTCGGTCGTGTTGCTGACGACGGCGTTCGCGACTTGGGCGAGCCATCCGTTCGAGATCGCGTATTTCAACGCGTTCATCGGCGGATTGCGTGGCGCGCAGGCGCGGGGCGTCCCGCAGGCGACGGACTACTGGGGCTCGAGCTACCGTCACGGAATCGGGTGGATGAACGAGAACGCGCCTGATGGATCGGCGCTCGTCGTCACGATCGGCTCGCACATGGTCCGCCTCGGCGCGCAGGTCTGGTTGAAGCCCGGCGTCACCGTTCTTTCGGGCGAGCGAGCGACCGTCGAGCAGGCGAAGACGCTCGCTCGCGAGCGACCGGTCTACGTCATGTTCATCACGCGCAATGAATGGCGCACGCCGATTGATCGCGACGCGGAACGGCGTCTTCGCCCGGTGCGCGTCTGGTCGCTCGATGGCGCGCCGATTCTGAAGCTCTATCGCTACACGCCGTGACGCGTCATCGCTCGCGCACGAGTCGCGTGAGGTGAAAGCGAATTGGCTCGAGCAGTGTGTAGCGCGACGTGAGCTGGCTTTGCCGCTCCGCCTCGCCGTGGAAGAGATCACGCATCGTCGACGCGCGCTCCGAGTACCACTGCACGCTCACTTCACCGCGCTCGCGCTTCTCTTCGAGCACTTGCATGATGTGCTCGCGGTCGATGATCTCGGGATGATGATTTGCGCCGAGGAAGCGCGGCATCGTGCCTGAGGCATCGCGTGCGAGCTCGATCATCGTGAGGCCGGGACTTCCTTCCGCTTCGAACGCGATCGGTAGGCTCTTGCCTGCGTCGGCGAGCACGAGATCGAACAGACGATTGTCGACGACGCGGAAGTGCCGGCCGTCGGGAAGCTCGCGCGCGAATTGCGCGAACCATGGATGCGACATCGCTTCGTTCGACAAACGATTGAGCGGCATCCCGCTGCTTTTTTCGTCGCGCAACACCGGCTCGGCGATGCCGCTCCAGCGGCACATCAATCCGAACGAATGACACACAGAGATCATCGCGGCATCGCGACTCGCGAGAATGTCGTCGTACAAACGGAACAGCGGCGCTTCCCACGCAATGTTTTCTTCGATGCCCTGACTCTCGGGACGCAATCCGTCGTTTAGTCGCGGATCGAGATGCCCCGGTCCGCCGGTGCCGATGTAGAGCTGCAAACGTCCATTCGGCGATTCGGGGATGGCCAGCTTCCGGCGCACGTCATACGAAAGCAGCCGGACTTTCAATCGCTTCGCGACGAGCTCGTCGCGCAGTTCCTGCGCGCTTTCGAGCACCGCATGCGCGAGGGAATCGTGGCCGACGTTCGGCCACCAGTGATTCATGTCGAGAAGCGCGACGTCGATGCGTGCGCGGTCTGCGGCCGGAACGGAGTCGTCGATGCGGACGAGCTCGAAAAAATCGTAGGCCGCGTAAAGGTCGGGTTTCATCAGAAGGGATTCGATCAACGGTCAGAGCACTCCGTGTTCCGTCTCGCGCACGATGTAGTCGACGACGTCGCGAAGATCGTGCCGCCGCTCGTACGCGGCGAGCTGGCGGTCGGCGCCGGTTTTGTTCTTCACGATCTCCCGCGCGTATTCGACGTCCTTGCGCGATCCGAGCTCGTCGACGACGTCATCGACGAACTCGAGCAGCTCGTCGAGGAGCTGTTCGTACGGCACTTCGACCCGTTTGCCGAAGTCGATGAGCTTGCCGCTGATGCCGAAGCGTGCGGCGCGTGCCTTGTTTTCGCTCAGCAGCGAGCGGCGATACAGACGCCAGCCCATGTTCTGTTCGTAGAGCTTGTACAGCTTCGCGGTGATCGCCTGGAACAGCGCGGCGAAGCAGATGGTCTCGTCGACGCGGAGCGGCACGTCGCAGATGCGATATTCGAGCGTCGGGAAGAACGGATGCGGACGCACGTCCCACCAGATCTTCTTCGCGTTGTCGATGCACTTCGTCGCCACGAGCGTGCTCACGTGCTCTTCGTACTCGCCGTTGGAACGGAAGTAGTCGGGCATGCCGGTGCGCGGGAAGCGCTCGAACACTTTTGCGCGATAGCTTTTCCATCCCGTGTTCGTGCCGCACCAGAACGGTGAGTTCACCGACAGCGCGAACACGTGCGGCAGGAAATAGCGCGCGAAGTTCATCAGCTGAATGCGCGTCTCCGGATCTTCGACCGCGACGTGCACGTGCAGTCCGAAGATCAGGTTCGCGCGTGCGACCATCTGCAGGTCGTACACGATCTGGTCGTAGCGCGCGTGATCGGTGATCGCGACGTTCGCCCAATGCGAGATCGGATGCGTGCCCGCCGCGGCGATGCGCAGATTGTTCTCGCGGGTGAGCGTGATGATCTCGCCGCGGAGGCGCGTCACTTCGCGGCGCGCTTCTTCGACGTTGCGGCAGATCGGCGTGCCGACCTCGATCACGGGGTCGTGCATCTCACGCTTGATCTCGTCTTTGAGCCGCTTCTCACCCTCCGCGAACATCTCCTGGATGTGCGACTTCAGCTCGCGCGTCTCCGGATCGACAACCTGAAATTCCTCTTCGATGCCGAGAGTGAAGGATGGCTGTGCAGGCATGGGCGGAAGTCTACCGTGATCGGTGATCTGTGATCGGGGCGGATTCCCCTTTGATCACGGATCACCGACCACCAGTCACGCTTTCATCAGCTCCGGCCAGTTCCCCGTCAGCTCGAGTTTCCGCCCGCTCGTGACGATCTCGATCAAGACCTCGGCCATGTTCGAGACCATCCACTCGAAGTTCTCTTCGCCGACGGAGTGGCGGTCGGCATCGGGCGCGCAGTTCATGAAGTCGATCGCGTACGGGATGCCGTCGCGCACGGCGAATTCGACGGTGTTCATGTCGTAGCCGAGGCCTTCGCAGAGGGCGAGCGCGTCGCGATGGATGCGCTGCTCGAGCTCGGGAGGCGTGTGGTAGTTCGCGACGTAGCGCAGGTGATGCGGCTGCTTCGGGTCGTACATCATGATGCGCACGCGCTTGCGGCCGAGGACGTAGCAGCGGTAGTACGAGTCGAACTCGATCGCTTCCTGCGCCATCATCGTGAGGTCGCGCGTCTGGTCGTACGCGTTGAAGAACTCCTGCGGATCGTGGACCTTGTACACGTCCTTCCATCCGCCGCCGTACGCCGGCTTCATGAAGATCGGCCACCCGAGGAATGCGAAGACCTCGTCCCAATTCACCCAGCGCATGTTGCGGAACGACTTCGCCTCGGTGCTCGGCGGATACTCCTTGTGCGGCAGGAGCACCGTGCGCGGCACCGCGACGTTCGCGGCTTTCGCGACGAGGTTGTCGAAGAACTTGTCGTCGGCGGACCACCAGATCGGGTTGTTGACGATCTGCACGCCGGACGCGGCCGCGCACTTGAGGTACGTGCGATAGAACGGCACCTCGTGACTGATGCGATCGAGGATCAGGTCGTACGGAAAGACGCCGTCGTCTTTGAGGAACGAGATCTCGCACGGACCGGCCTCGACGGTGTCACCGCCGCGCTCGTTGATGGCGTTGATCAGGGCCCAGGGAAACGTGTCTTCCATCCCGAACAACAGGCCGATTTTCTTCTTGCTCATGTGGGGTTCTCCCGGCGGCGCATCGTATTAGAATCGCGGTCCGCGCCGCAACGCGTGGCGAATTGAGAATGAAGAATTGTGAATTGAGAAATATGAACGCAATCACACACGCATTTCATATTTCTCAATTCTCAATTCAACAATTCTCAATTTCGTAAACGACAATGTACCGCGAATACGTACGCTGGTATTCACCTTCCCTAAACCGCGACATGGAGCTTCTCTGGTTCGGGAAGTTCGGGCGGCCGGTGATGCTCTTTCCGACGTCGGCGGGGCGGTACTTCGAGAACGAGGACTACCGGCTCGTCGACTCGGTCGCGGACAAGGTCGATTCGGGCGACATTCAGGTCGTGCTCGTCGATACGGTCAACGACGAGAGCTGGTACAACAAGTCCGTCCATCCCGCGGTGCGCGCCGCGCGGCACGCGCAATACGACGCGTATCTGCGGCACGAGATGGTGCCGTACATCTTCAATCGCGCGCAGCGCGGCGATCTCGTGGTGTACGGCGCGAGCTTCGGCGCGTATCACGCCGCGAATTTCGCGGCACGCTATCCCGACGTCGTCAGCCGCGCGATCTGTTTCTCCGGCGTGTTCGACATCCACTCGCAGCTCGACGGCTACTGGGACGACAACTGCTACTTCCACTGCCCGACCGCGTACATCCCGAACATGGATTCGGAGTGGGTAGGCAAGCTCTCCCGCATCGGCTGGGTGATCGCGACCGGCGAGCACGATGTGATCGTCGATCGCACGCGCAGTTTTTCGGAGCTGCTCGGGTCGAAGAACATCCCGCATCACTTCGAGCTCTGGCCGGGCGTGTTCGGCCACGACTGGCCGTGGTGGCGCGAGCATCTGCGGCGGTTTGTTTAGGAGTGCGGCGGCAGAGCCGCTTTCTGATCGGGATCACAAAGCGGTGGCTTTGCCACCGCACTCCTAGACTTACTTCGCGGCTCGCTTCTTCGCCATCAAGTCGCGCAACGTGTCCGCCGGAATCGTTCCGGTCAGCGTGATCGAGCCATCGGTGCGCGAGACGTCGAACTTGCGGAGCACGGGGACGAGCTCGGGTGATTTGTCCTTCACGGCGAGACGTAGCGCGGACAGCGCGCCGCGGATCGTGTCTTCGAGCAGTTCGAGCGTTTCGGCATCATTCGACAGACCGACTGCGCCGACCTT
>DATKFO010000790.1:0-6339 GCA_035544355.1 Thermoanaerobaculia bacterium | reverse complement strand
CCCCACTCCACATCGTCGCGCGGTCGCCGCAGTCCACACACACCTGAGTTACGCTTCCCCTCGTGCGTCGCACCGCGGCGATCGTCTGGTTCATCGCGCTGATCGGCGCCGGCATCCAGCCGTGGCTCCTGCGTCTGCCGTTTTCCGGCCGCGATGAGCTCGCGGCGACGTACGCGACGATTCCCGACGGCGGCGCGGAGTCGTACGTCGCGTTTCTGCGCGGCGTGCGTGAGCGAACGCAGCGCGGCGATGCGATCGTGATCGTGTTCGCGTCGAGCGAACCGAAGCACTACGAGTACGCGTGGTACCGCGCCAGCTATCTCCTCGCCGGACGCGATGTGCTGCCGGTGACGCCCGAGAACTTCGCGCGCGCGAAGTGGATCGCCGCGTGGCGCCGCAACGTGCGCGCGGAAGGATTCGCGCCGGCGTGGAGCGGAGCTGACGGCGTGCTGCTGAGGCGCAAGTGATCGCGGAGCTCGCAGCGATCGCGATCTGCATCATTGCCGGCGTACCGGTCGCGCTCGCGATCGATCCGCGCTCGCGTGGCGCGCTGCTCCTCGCGCTGTCGTTTCTCTACGGCGCGGGCGTCGTGTACTTTTCGATGCTGCTGCATCCGAGCCTCGCACTGATCGTGATCCCGCTCGCGGTGATCGCGTGGCGCCGCCGCGTCGCTGCTGCAGAAAACCTCAAACCGTCGCCGATCGATCTCATCACGCTCCTGACCGCGATCGGCTACGCGACCTTCGCGACGATCGCGCGCCTCTGGCAGTGGGATTTCTGGGCGATCTGGGGCTTGAAAGCGCGCGCGTTTTTCGAAGCGAGCGGCATCGACTGGGCGTTTCTCCGCGGCGCGTCGAGCAAGTTCGCGCATGCCGACTATCCGCTGCTCGTGCCGGTCTTGTACGGCTTCGTCGCCGACCTGCGCGGCGCATGGAGCGATCGCTGGCTCGGTGTGATCTCGGTCGCGTTCGCGATCGCGGTGCTGCTCGTCGTGCGCTCGATGACCGCGAGCGAGATTCATCCGCATGCGTCGGCTGCGACGACACTCGCGGCAGCAGCATTCGCATTCACACCGTTCGTCGGACTCGCCGATCTACCGCTCGCTGCGTTCGCAACCGCAGCGATTCTCTTTCTGCAACGCGATGACGACCGCAACGGTGCGCTCCTCCTCGGCATCGCCGCAAACTGCAAGAACGAAGGACTCGCGCTGATCGCCACCGTCGCGATCGCGACGCTGCTCACGCGTCCGCGCCGCCTGCTTGCGCTCTGGCCCGCGCTCGCGCTTGCCGCCCCGTGGCAAATCCTGCGCGCGATGCACGGACTGCGCGGCGATCTCCTGATCGGCGACGTCGCCGCCCGCGCCTCCGCGCGCCTCGCGACCCTCGCTCCGCTGTTCGCGGAGCTCGCTCGCGCGTGGCCGCTCCCGCTGCTTTGCGCCGCCACCGCGCTCGCCTTCGCAATCGCGAAGCCGCGCGAAGTCGCGCGCGTGCGCTTCGTGATCATCGTGGCGGTGCTGCAAATCGCGGTTTACGTTGTGGCCTACGTCATCACGCCGCGCGACGTCGTGTGGCACATTGCGACGTCGTTCGGACGGCTCGTCTCGCACGTCGCGATCGCGCTGATCGCGGCCGCGGGAATCGCCGTCGGGCGCACGCTCGAACGAAATGTGGAGGCATCATGAAACACTCTCTCATCATTCTCTTTCTCCTGGTCGCAACGCCGCTGCTCGCCGTCGATGATTGCGGCGAATACCGCGAGCTCGCCGCGCTCTATCAGGTGCGCAACGCGCTGCTCAAACCGTACGGCTCGACGTACGACGCGCAGAAGCACATCGATCGCACGCTCGACGATCTGCGCGGCCCCCTCGGTGGCGGCGCATATCGCTGGGTGCGCTGGGTGCGGCCGTCGGGTGACGGTCCGGTCGACAAGAACGTGCACATCGTCAGCGCCGCGCACGACGAGAACACCGACACGTTCGAAGCGTCGTCGCATCACGTCTACGGCGTGCGCATCGTCGTGCCGCGCAAACGCTCGCTGCTCAACGCGAACGCGCCGGTCTACGTCGGCGACGTCGTCGTGACCTACAACGTGAAAGGCCGCCCGAAAACGATGACGTCGAAAATCGACGCGTGGCTGAGTCCCGACACCTCGCGCACGATCGACCTCGACGGAATCTTCGACGAAGCGAGCGTGCGCGTCGACGCCTCGACCGCTCCGAAGAATGCAAAGCAATCCGTCGTCGAAGTGCACTTCCGCCAGGCGGTGCCCGAGGATGATCCTGACAATCCTGCGTACGAGACCATCCGCGGTTTGTTGAAAGTACGCGACGACCTCACGCCCGACACCATCGACTACGCGATCGCAACCCTCGAGCGCCACCTCGATCCCGATGCCGACTCACTTCCGCTGCTCTCGATCGCCGAGGATCTCAGGCGCGCCGAACAACTCATCCGCAGCAATAAAGAAGACGACCACGACCGCGGCATGCGGCTGCTCAAGGACACGATGCGCAAGTTGCACTGATCGAGTTGCAGAGTGACAGAGTCGCAGAGTTGCAGAGGAGAGCAACGACGGCTTCATACCTCTCTGCGACTCTGCAACTCTCGAGCTCTGCAACTCTCGAGCTCTGCAACTCTCCCGGGAAGAATGTTCCGTTGGGACATCGTTCCGTCACGCGATGTCCCCGAAAATCTTTCTGCTCTCGCCGGCGAAGCTCAGTGGGACTCGTGCGGCGCAGTTGATGTCGCCGCGGGCGCAGTTCGCGCTCGCGCAGCGTTATCGCTCGGAGGATGGCGTCGACATCGCGGATGCTTTTGCGTTCATGAGCTCGCTCTATTTCCGCGGGAAGATCGCGTATGCGCGGCGCTTTGCGGTTCCGTCGCCGATCGTTGGCGGCGATGGCATTTTCGTGATCACGTCGGGCTACGGGCTCGTGTCGCCCGATTGGAAGATCACGGAAGAGCGGATGAAGCGGATGCGGAAGATCGATGTCGATGTCTCCGCGCGCAATTACGTGAAGCCGCTGCGCGATCACACGCAGTTGCTCGCGCGCGCACTCGAGGAAGAGTCCGATGCCGAAGTCGTGCTGCTCGGCAGCGTCGCCACTGGTAAATATGTTGACGTTCTTCGTCCGCTCCTCGGCGATCGACTGCGATTTCCCGCGGTTTTCGCGGGGCTCGGCGACATGTCGCGCGGCGGGTTGATGCTTCGCGCCGCGCGCGAAGGACGCGAGCTGCAGTACACGACGCTCGACGCGCCGCGCCATCGCACCGGCGGCAATGGCAAAATGCCGCTCACGTGGTAGCGATGCAGATTGCCTGCATACTGTTTCCGAATCTCACGCAGCTCGACCTCACCGGACCGTACGAGGTCTTCCATCGCCTTCCCGGCGCGATCGTGCATCTCGCCGCGGCGGACGCGGAGCCGGTCGAGAGCGAAGGCGGACTGGCGATCGTGCCGACAATCACGTTCGACGAACTGCCGGGTTGCGAAGTGCTCTTCGTCCCCGGCGGCACCGGCGTCAACGACGCGATGCTCGATGAGGATTTCGTCGCATTCGTAAGGCGTCACGGAGAGCAGGCTGCGTGGGTCACGTCCGCATGCACCGGCGCGTTGATCCTCGGCGCGGCGGGACTGCTCGCCGGATTCGAAGCCGCGACGCATTGGGCGTCGATGGAGTTTCTCTCCGCGTTCGGCGCGTGGCCGAAGCACGAGCGCGTCGTCGTCAGCGGCAATCGCATCACCGGCGGCGGCGTCACCGCGGGCATCGACATCGCGCTGCGCATCGCCGAGCTGACGTACGATCGCCGCACCGCCGAACAAATCCAGCTCGCGATCGAATACGACCCCCATCCGCCGTTCCAGGCAGGCTCCCCGCAAACCGCGCCGCCCGAAGTGCGCGAAGCCGTCGAGCGCAGCCTCGCCAAGATGAAAGAGCAGCGAAAGCGCGCGGTCGAGCAGGCCGCGCGAAAAGTCGGGTCGTGAAGCGACTCGTCCTCCCCGACGACACCATCGACGCCATCCTCAAATTCGGCGATCGCGAAGTGCGGCTCACGAATCTGCCGAAGGTGTTCTGGAAAAAGCTCGGCATCACGAAGCGCGATCTGCTGCAGTTCTACGCCGACGTCTCGCAGTGGCTGCTGCCGCACATTCACGATCGCGCGATGGTGATGAAGCGCTATCCGAACGGCGCGGAGGGCGATTTTTTCTACATGAAGCGCGCGCCGGAGCCGCGGCCGGAGTGGATCGAGATCTGCGAGATCGATCACGGCTCCGCGGGCGTGATCAATTTTCCGATCGTGCAAGACCTTCCCTCGCTCCTCTGGCTGATCAACCTCGGATGCATCGATCTGAATCCGTGGTACGCGCGCTGCGACGACACCGATCGCCCCGACTTTCTCCACTTCGATCTCGATCCAGGCCCCGGTGCGGATTTCGCGAAAGTGTCCGAGGTTGCTTTGCGGGTGCGCGAGGTGCTGTCGGCGCTGAAGATTCCGAGCTACGCGAAGACGACCGGATCGAAAGGCATCCACGTCTACGTCCCGATCGTGCGCGGACCCACGCAGAAAGAAGTGTGGACATTCGCGAAGGCGATCGCGCTCGAGCTCGAAACGCGTCATCCGAAAATCGTGACCGCCGAATATCGCAAAGCGAACCGCCCGCACGGCCGCGTGCTCGTCGACTACAACCAAAACGCGTGGGGCCGCACGCTCGCATCGATCTACTCGATCCGTCCCACTCCGGTCGCGAGCGTGTCGGTGCCGGTAACGTGGGAAGAGGTCGAGCGTGGCGTGAAGATCGAAGACTTCCGCATCGACAACGCCGTCACACGTTTGAAAAAAGTCGGCGATCTCTGGAAACCCGTGCTCGGCAAGAAACGTTATGACTTGATGAGTATCGTGAGATGAAAACCAGATACGTTGCTATGGACTGCGCCGACCGCAGTCGGCGCTTTTGTACAGCCCGCGCGAAAACTGGCAAAAAGCGGCGACTGCGGTCGCCGCACTCCACACTCGTGTCCCTGCTTATCCTTCTCTGCGCCTCCTCGCTGAGCGCGCAGACCGTCCGCATCACCGACAAGCCCACGACGCTCGTCTCCGGCGCGCTCACCGTTCCGATCGTCGCGGAGCCGCCGGTCGAGCGCATCGCGCTCTTCATCAACAGCGTGAAATTCACCGAGGCGCCGGGGCGGGTGTTGAACGCGCAGGTGCATGTCGGGCAGTACCTGCGTCGACTGCGGATGCGCGCGGTCGGCTACGACGCGCAGGGAAACGTCGCGGGTGAAGACGAGATGGTCGTCAACGATCCGCGTCCGCCGTTTCGCGTGCGGCTTTCTGCCGGCGCGGACTCGATGAGCGCGAACGTCATCCATCCCGACGAGATCGTGGTGAGCGGCGTCGACTTCTACGTTGGCGAAGAAAAAATCGCGACCGCGACGGCGCAGCCGTACGTCGCGAAGTTCGATCCGAAAGATGCGGTGTACGCGCGCGTGGTTGCGCGTGCGGCGAACGGCGACGAAGCGAATGACGTTGTGTTCTTCGGCGATCGTGCGCGCGCGTCGGTCGACGTCACGCTGCAGCAGGTGCCGCTGTCGGTCGCGTCGGGCAAAGCGCCGCTGAAGCGCGAAGATCTGATGTTGCTCGACGACGGGGTGAAGCGCAACGTCGAATCGCTCGCCGGCGCGAACGATCAGCCGCTGCACGTGATCCTGCTGATCGATTACTCCGAGAGCATGCTCAAGGAATTGCCGGTCGTGAAAGCGGCAGCGAAACAATTCGCGCGCGCGTTGCTGCGGCCGCAGGATCGCATTGCGGTCGTCGGATTCAATCAACGCACGTTCTGGCTCACCGACTACACGAACGATTGGAATGCAGTCGCGCAGGCCGTCGATCGCGTGAAACCGATCGGCGAGACGCATCTGTACGACAGCGTCATCGAGATGCTCTACGAGATCCAGAAAACGCCGGGGCGCCACGCGCTCGTCGTGCTCACCGACGGCGCCGATCAGGGGAGCTCGTTCAAGCTCGATCACCTCGTGCACTACGCGCGTTACGCCGGCGTGCCGGTGTATCCGGTCGTGAAAAACAAATCGCTCTCGCGCCTGATGAAATTCGGCGTCGGACGTTTGCAGGCACGCAAGCTCGACCGCATCGCGGACGACACCGGCGCGACGTACTTCATCATCCAAAGCGAGCGCGAGCTGCCGAACGTCTACAACACGATCGCGAACGAGCTGCGCCAGCAGTACCAGGTCGTCTTCTACTCCGACCCGACGACGACCGACTCCTGGCACGCGCTAAAAATCGAGTCGAAAGCCGGGCAGCAGTTGCGCGCGCCGAA
>DATKFO010000789.1:0-3032 GCA_035544355.1 Thermoanaerobaculia bacterium | reverse complement strand
CCTGCTGCAGCGGCGGAAACGCGCGCTGCTCGCAGTCGGTGCGCTCGCACAGACGGCACGTCACGCCGATGGGCACCGCCGCTTCGAGATTCTCGAGATCGTAGCCGTCGGCGTAGACGAGCTTCTTCGCGAACTTCACGTGCGCGCCGATGCCGACCGCCATCAGCGCGTCGCCCGACGCGTAGCCGTAACTCTTGCGGATCGTGCGCGCGATGCAGAAGTACGCGGTGCCGTCCGGCATCTTCGAGAGCTGCGTGCGAATGCGGCCCGGTGTGAGAAACGCCGCGTGCACGTCCCAGCGCGGACACGATCCCGAAAAACGCGCGAAGCGGATTCCCGTTCCGCTGAAGCGCTTCGAGATGTTGCCCGCAATGTCGACGCGCACGAAGTGAAACGGCACGCCCGCCGCGCTCGACTTACGCATCGTCGTGAGGCGATGACAAACCTGCTCCCAGCTCGCGGTGTAGTGATGCTGCAGCAGCTCGATGTCGTAGCGCACGTCCTCCGCGAAGCGGAAGAAGTCTTCGTACGGCATCACGAGCGCAGCCGCGAAGTAATTCGAGAGCGCGATGCGGCAGAGCTTCAACGAATCGGCCTTCGTCAGATTTTTCAGCGAGCGTTGCAGGATCGAATCGATCGCGCTCGTGGCTTCGAGGAGTCCGAGCTGATGCGCGACCTGAAACTGACGGCTCCACGGCGGCAGCACTTCCGAAAGCGCGAGCACGCGGCGCTCCGTATCGTAGCGGCGCACGACGCCGCGATCGCGATTCGCCGGCGTGAGCTCGACCTTCACGCCGTGTGCGTCGCGGAGATAGTCAACCAGTGAACGATAGAGATCCTGACGATCGAACTTCGCGCGCCGCGCGATCTCTTCCGCCGCGCTCTCGATCTCCGGAAAGTAATTGACGTTCTCCTGGATCACGTCGGAGACCTCTTCCGACGGCAGGTGCGCGGGATCGATCCCTTCGAACGCGCGACCGTCGTGCAGCTCCGACGCAAGATCGTGCATCGACGCCACGGACGACTTGTATGCGTGAAACAGTGAAATCACCGCGCGCGACACGGCGGGACTCTCGGAGAGCTCGCGCAGATCGTTCGTCGTCACGCCGTGCTCTTCGAGTAGCGGATCGGCGAACACTTCCTGCAGATCGTTCGCGATGCGCGACTGGCTGTCGTCCGCGAACGCCTGCAGATCGACTTTGAAGATTTGCGCGAGCCGCACGAGGTGATGCGCCGGAAGTGGGCGCTGATTGTGCTCAATGAGGTTGAGGTAGCTCGGCGAGATCTCGAGCTTCTCCGCGAGCTCGGTTTGCGTCATCTGCTCGCGGCGGCGGAATGCGCGGACTTTCGTGCCGAGGCGTTGGGCGGCCATGGTTGCCTCCGTGGGTTGGTTGGCAGTTGGCAGTGAGCAGTTGGCAGGCGGAGTGCCGTATCTCTCTCTCTGCTCACTGCCCACTGCTCACTGCCCACTCCATTTACAACTCTTTACTCATTTACATCTTCACATTTACAGACATTGACAGGCTAACTACTGCACAGTCTGATATTTATTGACTATGGCAAGCGTAGTGCTCAGTATTTTACACGATGCATGAAGCGCTTGCCATGACCGACATCGACGTTCGCGCCGAAGTCCGCCCCGAGTGGACCGACGTCCTCTCCGACGACGCGCTCGCGTTCGTTGCGAAGCTCCATCAGGAGTTCAATACCCGGCGCAAAGAACTGCTGAGCATGCGCGACGCGCGCAAGGCTCGGCTCGATGCCGGCGAGCTGCCCGACTTTCTCCCCGAGACGCGCGAGATCCGCGACAGCGACTGGACCGTCGCGCCGATTCCGCACGACCTCCGCGATCGCCGCGTCGAGATCACCGGTCCCGTCGATCGCAAGATGATCATCAACGCGCTCAACTCCGGCGCGAGCGTGTTCATGGCCGATTTCGAAGACGCGCACGCGCCGACGTGGGCGAACACGATCGAGGGACAGCTCAACCTGATCGACGCCGTGCGCCGCACGATCGCGTTCGAGACCAAAGAAAAACAGTACAAGCTCAACGACTCCATCGCGACGCTGCTCGTCCGCCCGCGCGGATGGCATCTCGAAGAGAAGCACGTCTTCGTCGACGGCGAGCCGGTGAGCGCGAGCCTCTTCGATTTCGCGCTGTTCTTCTTCCACAACGCGAAGGAGCTGATCGCGCGCGGCAGCGGGCCGTACTTCTATTTGCCGAAGATGGAGTCGCACCTCGAAGCGCGGCTCTGGAACGAGGTCTTCGTCTTCGCGCAGCAGGAGCTCGGCATCCCCGTCGGCACGATCCGCGCGACGGTGCTGATCGAGACGATCCTCGCCGCGTTCGAGATGCACGAGATCCTCTGGGAACTGCGCGATCACAGCGCGGGTCTCAACTGCGGCCGCTGGGATTACATCTTCTCGTTCATCAAGAAATTCAGGGCGCGCGCGGACTTCCTCACGCCCGATCGCGCGTCGATCTCGATGGACAAGGCGTTCCTCGCCGCGTATGTCGAGCTGCTCATCGCGACCTGCCACCGCCGCGGCATTCACGCGATGGGCGGGATGGCGGCGCAGATTCCGATCAAGGACGATCCCGCGGCGAACGAGGCGGCCTTCGCGAAAGTCGAGGCCGACAAGTTGCGCGAGGCGCGCGCCGGCCACGACGGCACGTGGGTCGCGCATCCGGGACTCGTTCCGGTGGCGAAGCGCGTGTTCGATGAGTACATGCCCGGCCCGAACAATTTAGGAGTGCTGCGGCAGAGCCGCAGCTTTGAAAGCGGCAGCGCTGCTGCCGCACTCCTGGAGATCCCCGAAGGTGCGGTCACCGAGAAGGGCATCCGCCACAACATCAGCGTCGGCATCCAATACCTCGCGGCGTGGCTCGGCGGCAGCGGCGCGGTTCCGCTCTACAACCTCATGGAAGACGCGGCGACCGCGGAAATCTCGCGCACGCAGCTGTGGCAGTGGGTGCAGCACGGCGCGAAGACCGACACCGGCGAGCTGGTGACGCCGTCGCTCTATCGCCG
>DATKFO010000788.1:0-5493 GCA_035544355.1 Thermoanaerobaculia bacterium | reverse complement strand
TGATCGTCTTGGAGATCGCGCCGGAGATGAACGGCTGCACGGCGCCCATCATCCTGAGGTGCCCCTGGTAATGGATGGACCGCTGGCCGTTGGCCGGCTTGAACGCGCAATCGAACACCGACATGTGCTGCTCGATCAGATGCGGCGCGCCTTCGATCGTGTCGTTCTCGTCGATGTATTGGATGATCTCGTTGACCTGCTTGGCGTCGTAGCCGAGGCGTTTGAGCGCGGTCGGGACCGTCTGGTTGACGATCTTCAGCATGCCGCCGCCGACGAGCTTCTTGTACTTCACGAGCGCGATGTCGGGCTCGATGCCGGTGGTATCGCAATCCATCATGAACGCGATCGTGCCGGTCGGCGCGAGCACGGAGATCTGCGCATTGCGATAACCGTTCTGCTGTCCGAGCGAGTATGCCTCATCCCAAACTTTCGTTGCCGCATCGGCGAGATCGGCCGGCAGCGAGCGCGTGTTGATGCGATACGCGGCGCGGCGATGTTTGTCGATCACGCGGAGGAACGGTTCTTCGTTGATCGCGTAGCCCGCGAACGGTCCGACTTTCTCTGCGATGCGTGACGACTGCGAATACGACTCTCCGGAGAGGATCGATGTGAGCGCGGCGGCGATGTCGCGGCCGTCTTCGCTGTCGTACGCGACGCCGCGAGCCATGAGCAGCGCGCCGAGGTTTGCGTAGCCGATGCCGAGCGGGCGGAAGGCGTGCGAGTTTCGCTCGATCGCCGGCGTCGGATACGACGCGTAATCGACGACGATCTCCTGCGCGGTGATCACGATGCGCAGCGCAGCGCGATACGCCTCGACGTCGAAGCCTTTCGTTTCGCTGTAGAAGCGCATCAGGTTCAGCGACGCGAGATTGCATGCGGAGTCGTCGAGGAACATGTATTCCGAGCACGGATTCGACGCGTTGATGCGCGAAGTGTTCGGGCACGGATGCCAGTCGTTGACGGTCGTGTCGAACTGCATGCCCGGGTCGCCGCAGACCCACGCCGACTCGGCCATGCGGCGCATCATGTCGCGCGTCTTGTACGTGCCCATGATCCGCTTCGGATCGGTGACGGCGCGCGTGTGCCAGTCGCCGTCTTTCTCGTACGAGCGCATGAACTCATCGGTCACGCGCACGGAGTGGTTCGCGTTCTGGAACTGCACGGAGTCGTACGCGCCGCCGGGCGCATTGAACGCGCCGTCGTAGCCGGCTTCGATCAGCGCCCACGCTTTGCGCTCTTCTTTTTCTTTCGACTCGATGAAGTCGACGACGTCGGGATGGTCGGCGTTGAGGATGACCATCTTTGCGGCACGGCGCGTCTTGCCGCCCGACTTGATGACGCCCGCGAACGAATCGTAGCCGCGCATGAACGAAACGGGGCCCGATGCGGTGCCGCCGCCGGCGAGGAGCTCTTTCGACGAACGGATGTTCGACAAATTCGATCCCGTTCCCGATCCGTACTTGAACAGCATCCCCTCGGTCTTCGCCAGTCCGAGAATCGAGTCCATCGTGTCGTTGACGGAGTTGATGAAGCACGCCGAGCACTGCGGGCGCGGCTCGATGCCGACGTTGAACCACACGGGCGAGTTGAACGCGGCCATCTGGTAGAGAAGGATGTGCGTGAGCTCGTCGCGGAAGGCGTCGCCGTCCTCGGGCGTCGCGAAGTAGCCGCCTTCGCGGCCCCACTCCGTCATCGTGCGGACGACGCGGCCGATGAGCTGGCGCACCGAGGTCTCGCGATCGGGTGTGCCGAGGTGGCCGCGGAAATACTTCGAGACGACGACATTCGTCGCCATCTGCGACCAGAACTTCGGCATTTCGACGTCTTTCTGCTCGAAGACCACCTCACCGCGCTCATTGGTGATGACCGCGCTGCGGAGCTCCCACTCACAGGTGTCGTACACGTCGACGCCGGGCTTGGTGAAATAGCGCTCGATCTCGATTCCGCCGGGCTTCGTTTCTTTGCGAGAGGCCTTCCCGCTTTTCGCCAGATTGCGGGGCCGGACGGACAAATCGATGGACGTCATGATGAACTCTCCTTCCTACCGACACACACGAACAGAGAAAAAAAAGTAGAGGAGGGAAGTTCGGTGTGGTGGAAGGAAACCGGCTGGCGATGACCTGCGGACCTTGTGTCAGGGCGCCGCCGCGATTCCGATGTCCTTCTTCCGAACTGCCGTCCCCTACCTCCCCCAGCACAGCTGTTAGGTCTTTGGCTCTTCGCTGTTAGGCCGAAGAGCTGAACTGCACAGCCTCAAAAACGACTCGCTGCCGGCTCAGTTCGTCGCTGAGCGAACAGCTTCAAAACATCAACGAACCGAGTAGCGGAGCACTGACGCAGAGCGCGTCGACCGGACCTGAGGGACAGACGACCTGACCTTCACCGTGACCTGATAATCGCGAATTTGCAGCGAAACCGATCGAGTGGGAGAAGTATTGACAGGGCGCGGCGACTCCTTCAGTTCCTTCATGTTCCTCCCTCGCTTCACCGAGTTGTTTTGATGGGGAGGACACTACGCCCGCTTTCCTTCCCATGTCAAGAGCGCGACCCCAAGATCTTGTGGTCGCGTTCGATTGAAACACAATATCGTGAGTAAGTATTCGCCTTGTCAGTGATTTAGCCGGTCACGTCCGCTATGTGAGCCGAGCGTGATTTCCGCGGCTTATCCGCGCTCGATCCGCCGCGAATCCGCTGGGGAATCACAGCTTTTCCACAACCTTTTGCACAGCTTCTTGACATAGAGATTCCGCAGATTTCCCGCATGATCTCCACTTCTTTTGCACAGAATTGTCGTACGGAAAATCAGCAGCCGTTCCGCGCGGATTTTCATCAGCTTTTTCGTGCGATTTCCGAAGGCTTTAGCAGACGCAGCCGAACGCAAAAAGGGCGAAAAGCAGGCGGAATCCAAAATCTGTGGAAAAGTGGCGGTTGGAGGGTGAGGAAACCACAGCCTGTAGAGGTCGGAGGGGCGGTGCACACAAAATGTGGCACGTGGAACAATTTGCGTGTGGTGACTAGTGACTGGTGGCTGGTGACTGAGGTGGCTGGTGACTGAGGGGACGAACTCTTGATAAGCCCCCTCAGTCACCAGTCACGAGTCACAAGTCACCGTCTCGTCCAGAACACCACCCCGTTCTCATCGACCGCCGGCTCGAAATGTTGCTCGAGATATCGCCATACGAGCGGCGCGCGCGCGCGATTCGGGATCTCGTCGATGTTCGCGAGGGAGTCGGGAAAGACGATGAGCGCTGCGCGGATGTTGCGGTTGCGTTCGAGCGTGGCGATCACTTCGCGCTGCGCGCGTTCGCTTTCGTAGAACGGCACTGGGTAGTAGCGGATCGGGTAGTCGCGATCGAAGAGCGCGTAGAGCGTCGCGGCGTTTGCGAAGTCGAAGAACGTTTCGTTCGGGCGGAGGTTCGTTCCGAGAAAGCGCTTCACCGTGCCGAGGGCGAGGGCGGTGCGGGGTGCGACGAGGGCGCCGTCGTAGAGAACCTGGCTCTGCACGCCGCCCGCGCGGCGCAACGGCGTGGCGACGTCGAAGACGTGGGCGAGCGGACGCGAGAAAAACGCGAGGAGGATTCCGAGCGCGATCGCGGCGAGGCGGGAGCGGCGCGCGACGAAGAGGAGCGCCGCGATGAGGAAGGGCGGGAGCGCGAAGAGGAAGTAGTTGTGATCGCGCTCGACGAACGAAAACGCGGCGACCGCCATCCACGCGCCGATCAGCCATGCTCCGTCGGAGCGCCGCGCGCGCAGCGGCGATGACGCGAGCGCGGCGGCCGATGCGATCAGCGCGACGAACCACATCGCGAAACCGAAGCACATCGGCTCCGCAATTTGCGCGGCGATCGCGCCGAGCGTGCGGAGGCAATCGGGAATCCGCGCGTGATCGGAGACGAACACGCGCGCGTCGCGCACGATCTGCAGCGTGCCCGTGACAAAGTCGATCGCGAAGCCGAAGATCGCAAAGAGGATGAGCATCACGATCAGCGTGCATGCGACGCCGATCGCGAGCGCACCGATCGCGCGAACACGCGGATTCCATCGCAGCGCGATCAACAGCAGTACCGCAGCGCTGTAGACCGCAAACTCGACACTGAAGAGAATCGCGAACGCGCAGAGCGCGCCCGCCGCTAGGAGCATCTTTCGCGATCGCAAACGCATCGCGCCAATGCCGAGTGCGAGCGCGAACAGCGCGGGGATCGAGCGCAGCCAGATCGTGAACGGCGGAAAGAGCGCGATCGCGAGCAACCCCGCGAGCAACCCCGCCTCAGCAGCACCCGTGGCAGCGAATGCGATCGCGTAGAGCGCGGCGAGGTTCAGCGCGCCGATCGCGCGTCGCGTCTTGAGAATCGCGCCGAGCGACGTACCGCCGCTCTTCATCGTCGCGAGCGTAATCGCGCCGTCGCTCGCAAGGCCGTGCACGGGAAGAATGTCAACATATGGACGTTCTCCGCGCGCCAGCTCGTGCGCGACGACGAGATCGTGTCCGTCTTCGAAGAAATCGAGCGCCGGCGGTGAGTCGATGCCGAGGAGTGCGAGCGGATAGGCGGCGACGACGAGCGGATAGATTGCGAAGGCCGCTGCGCGCGCAATGCGACGCTCATCGAGGAATGCGAGCACGAACGGAGTCGCGATTAACCAGAAGAGCGCAAGCGCGCCGCTCGCAACCGGCGTAAACGTTTGCAGTTGAAAGAGAAACGCGAGTGGCGCTGCGGCGAATGCGTATCCGGGACGGCGCAGCTTCGCGATATGTCCGATGACGAGACGCAGCGCGACGACGAGCAATCCCGCGCGCGTGAATGTCGCGGCGGGTGTTCTGCCGAAGCCGACGTCGAACAGCGCGAAGTAGCACGCGAGAAACACGGGGATCAGCACGACGTCCGCACGTGAGAAGCGCGGCTCGAGCTTTCGGAAGACGACTGCGCCGATCGCCACGATCACGTGCAGCGCAACGTGGCGCAGGTTGCCGTAGTGCATCAGCGCAACCGGCGACGACGCGAGTGCGATGCAGTACATCGCGATCGCCCAGCGGCGACCTTCGAGTCGCGGCGCGACGAAGTTGCCGGCGATCGCAAAGATGATCGTGAGCAACAACACCGCCGCGAATTGCACGACCGGCGTCGATGGGCTGAGTCCCGCGTTCGGAAGTGCGCCGGGGAGCTCGCCGCGCGCGGCACGCATCGTCAGCGACGGGGCGAGTGCGAGAGCGATGGTGAGGCCGAGAAGAGCAGTGGACGAGCGGATGAAGAATCTAGATGACATACGCAGCTGCGAATCCAACTTGCGCGAACATCATCATCATGTACATGTGCCGCCACGACGGATGGTTCTCCGTCGCGGTGAGCTCGTCGGGATTGCGCACGAGCAGCCACGCCGTGTACGCGCCCCACACCGCGAGCGCGAGGCCGACGATCCAGAGCACGGTGTGATTACCGGTGAGGATGCCGGTCGCCGCGCCGACGGGCATCAGCAGCCAGGGAAAGATGAAGAACG
>DATKFO010000787.1:0-10384 GCA_035544355.1 Thermoanaerobaculia bacterium | reverse complement strand
TTCGTGGCAGCCGTTGCAAAGCGTCGCGGTCTTGTCCTTCAGAAGTCGTGGACGATCGGTCGAGTGCGGCGCGTGGCATGTCTGGCAATCGCCGGATGCGATCGGCGCGTGAGTTTTTTCGCCGCGGCTCGCGACGAGATTCTGGTGACAGGTGAAGCAGAGCTTATCGGGCGGTGCGGCGAGCAGCTTCGCGTTCGCGGATGCGTGCGGATCGTGACAGCCGGTGCAATTGCCGTCGCGGACCGGCGCGTGCACCACGGCGCGCGTGAGCTCGGCTTTCTTATCGTCGTGACACGCCATGCAGACTTCGGCGCCGGCTTTTGCGATGAGCTTCGCGTTCGCGCTGCCGTGCGGCGTGTGGCAGGAATCGCATCCCGCATCGAGCGCAGGATGTACGTTGGTTTCCGCGCGCCACTTCTTCGTCTTGTCGGCGTGGCAAGTGTTGCAAAGCTCTTCGCCTTCGGCTTTGAGCAGCTTCGCAGCGGGCGCGGAATGCGGCGCGTGACACGACGTGCATTGGCCGTCGACTGCGGGTTTGTGATGCGAAGTGGCCTCGAGATCTTTGCCGATCGCTTCGTGGCATCCGAGGCAGAGTTGTTTTTGGTTTGCGGCGAGGAGGCCTTTCTGATCGGACGTGTGCGGCGTGTGACACGTCGCGCACGGCATCGACTGGAACGCTTCGTGGACGTTCTTGTCTTTCTTCGCTTCCTCTTCTTTATCGCCGTGACACGTGAAGCAGAGCGCGGGATCTTCGCCCGCGAGCTGCGGCGATTTCGACTCGGTCGCCGGCTTGTGGCAACTGCTGCAATCCGACAGCGGCGCGTGCACGATCTCTTTGAGCAAACCCTTTTCGGGCGCGTTGTGCGGTGAGTGACAACTCGTGCAGTTCTTGTCGACCGTGTAGCCGGAGTGTTGCGGCACCGGGCCACGTCCGCCGGGACGATGACACGTTCCGCACAATTGTTCTTTCGGTTTCGTCAGGCGCGCTTCATTCGCGCTCGCATGCGCATCGTGGCAATTGAGGCAATTCTCGGAGGCCGGCTTGTGCATCCGTCCCTTCGAGAATTTCTGCTTGTCGTGACACGTGAAGCAAAGATCATTGCTCGCAGTCTTCAGCAGCGACTTCGCATCGGACGAATGGGGATTGTGGCACTGCGTGCATTTCCCCTTCGACACCGGCACGTGCACGTGTGACGCTTTGAACGCGGCTTCCTTGTCGCTGTGGCAACCGAAGCACAACTGAGGCTGATCTTGTTTCAGCACGAGCGTGCCGACGACGCCGTGGCGCTTGTGACACGACTCGCATCCGGTTTCGTTTTTGAACGGCTCGTGTACGACGGCCTTTGAGCGCTCGGCTTTCACCGGCTGATGGCATTCGAGGCATTCTTTCGAAACGAGACGCCGCGCTTTCGGCGCGGCGGCCATAGGAACCGCGATCAGCATCACGGCGATCGCGATTGCGGGAGCGAATCTCATGACGCGCACATTACCGATGCCTGCGCGCTGCAACACATGGTTGCGTGTACGCCAGCGCGTGATTCGGGTCACGCGAACGGGTGACTCCGCTTGGGGATTTTTGCCCACGCCGGTTCTACCGTTTGCGCGTGTGGCAATTTCCGAAATGGACGCACGACTGGCGCGTACGCGTGCTCGTCCCGGTCGTGCTGATCAACCTCGCGGCGTTCGGCGGCCTCTATTGGCTGATGTACCACTACGCGATCGAAAATCTGATCAACACGCACAAGTTCGGCGCGCTGATCGTGCTCGATCAACTGCAGCTCGATCTGCACGATCTCGAGGTCGCGCACAACGCCGACGCCCTCCAGCAACGCCTCGGCGAGCAGGCAAACGCGCGGAAACTCCTCGCGATCAACGTCTATGACGCGGCCGGAACGCCGATCGCGTCGAGTCACGGCGTGGCGACGGAGCGTGAAGTCGCGCAGGTGCGCGTCGTGATGATGAAGCCGGAACATCCGACGCTCTGGCTGACCGAGGGGGACAACGTGACGAGTTTGTTCGGCGTGCGGCCGCTGCCGAACGACGCGCAATGCAGCTCGTGTCACGAACAAGCGGGTCCGACGCTCGGCGCGATTCAGGTCGGCATCGACATGACCGAAGCCGTCGCCGCAGCGAAGCAGCGCGTACGGCGCAATTTCGCGATGGCCGGCGCGGCGTGGCTCGCGTTGCTGGCGTTGATGTTCTGGGCCGGCGGCATCGTCATCGGACGCCCGCTCGCGAAGATGCAGAAATCGATCGCGTCGACGGGACTCGAGCGCAACGAGTCACGCGGCCACGATCTCGATGCGCTCGCGCATCGCGTGCACGATTCGCTGTGGGGGCTCATCAGCGCGCAGCGGCAGCGCGACGAAGACATCGCGAAGCACATGGCGCGCGCGGAACAACTCGCATCCCTCGGACAACTCGCGGCCGGACTCACGCACGAGATCAAGAATCCGCTCGCGGGTGTCGCTGCTGCAGTCGAGCTGTTGCGCGATGAAGACGCGAACGGCGCGTATCACGAGGTCTACGATCAGATCCTCTCCGAAGTGCGGCGCGTGACCGGCACCGTCGACTCGCTCCTGCGACTCGGCAAGCCGCAGCCGCCGCAGCGCGCGGACGTCGATCTCGCGCGCGTCGCTCGCGAAGTTACGTCGCTGTTCGGCGCGCGGTTGCGGCGACAAGGCATCACGCTCGACGTCGAGATCCCCGACGACGTGCCGGTGCTGCAACTCGACTCGAGCCTGATGGTGCAGCTGCTCATGAACCTGCTGACGAATGCGATGCAGGCGACCGAGCGCGGCGGCGCGATCAACGTGATCGTCGCGCCGTTCCCGTTGCGCGACGGCGTCTGCGTCGCGGTGTCGGATACCGGCCGCGGCATCGCGCCCGCGGATCTCGAGCGCATCTTCGATCCCTTTTTCACGACGAAGGAAGAAGGCACGGGCCTCGGACTGCCGATCTGCAAGCAGATCGTCGAACAACACGGCGGCACGATCCGCATCGAATCCGAGCGCGACAAGGGCACGCGCGTGCTCGTGCTCTTCCCCGGCGTGAACGCAGCACAGGAGAACGAACGCAATGGCCATGTTGCTGTTGGTTGAAGACGAACAGTTGCTGCGTTGGGCATTGCGCACCCGGCTCCTGCGTGCGGGCCACGTCGTGCACGAAGCGTCGACGCTCGGCGAGGCGCAGGCGCATCTGCGCAATCAACGTCCGCAGGTCGTGCTGCTCGACGTCAACCTTCCCGACGGAAACGGGATCGACTTCCTCGCCGCGCAACGCGAGAAGCTTGCGGACAGCGTCGTGCTCGTATTCACCGCGGACGGCAATGTCGAAGACGCGGTGCGCGCGATGAAGCTCGGCGCCGCCGATTTCCTCGCGAAGCCGATCGATCAGGAAGAACTGCTGCGCGTCGTCGAACGCGCGGAGATGCGGCAGCGCGAAGGACTCGAGATCGAAGTGTCGCGGCGGCAGCGCGAGAAGCAGGCGCGCGTGAAAGTCGTCGCGGAATCTGCGGCGATGAAAGAAGTGCTCCGCATCGCCGCCACCGTCGCGAGTGCGGGGTCGACGACGGTTTTGATTCACGGCGAGACCGGCTGCGGCAAGGAGGTGATCGCGCGCTACATCCACGCGACTTCCCCGCGAGCGACTGCGCCGCTGCAGGCGCTCAACTGCGCGGCGCTGCCCGAGCATCTCGTCGAGAGCGAGTTGTTCGGCTACGAAAAGGGCGCGTTCACCGACGCGAAGCAATCACGCAAAGGATTGTTCGAGCTCGCGGATGGCGGGACTGTCGTGCTCGACGAAATCGGCGAAGTGCCGCTGCCTGTGCAGGCGAAGCTGCTCCGTTTTCTCGAAGAGCGAACCTTCCGCCGCCTCGGCGCCACGCGTGATCTCGCCGTCGACGTGCGCGTGCTCGCGATGACAAATCGCAATCTGCGCGATGAAGTCACGCGTGGCCGATTTCGCGAAGATCTCTATCACCGGCTGCATGTGTTCCCGATCGCGATTCCGCCGCTGCGCGAGCGGCGCGAAGACATCATTCCGCTCGCGCTCGATTTCATGACGCACTTCGGCCGCAACCTCGGCAAGCATTGCAGTGAGCTGTCGCGCGAATTTCGCGAGCGCCTGCTCGCGCATCACTGGACCGGCAACGTGCGCGAGTTGCGGAATCTCATCGAGCGCGCGGTGATCCTCGAGGAAGGCGACGTGCTCACCGGCCGCACGCTCCCGCTCGGAACGGATGCGCAGCCGATCGTGAACGGCGGCGCGGAGGAAGCGATCATTCCGCTCGACGAAGTGGAGCTGATCATGGTGCAGCGCGCGCTGCGCGCGTCGAAGGGGAATCAGTCGCAGGCCGCGCGCCTCTTGCAAGTCACGCGCGATCAGCTGCGGTATCGCGTGAAGCGCTATCGCGAGCTGGGGCTCGTTGATTAACATCGCACGCAGTGGCCGAGTCCGAGCTTCTCCAACGCATCATCACCTTCATCCGATCGCTCGGGATTCGTGTCGACGAGCGAGCGATGTGGCGCGAAACGCTCGTCTCCGGCATCGACATCGAAAACGGCGGACTCGTGATCGAAGAGCGGCTACTGGTCAAGCCGGCGGATCTGCTGCACGAAGCCGGACACATCGCGCTGACCGAGCCCGCGAAGCGCGCGGCGCTCGACGGCACGATCACTAGCAGCGCGGCCGAGGAGATTGCGACGATCGCGTGGACCTGGGCGGCGGCAATGCACCTCGAGATCGCGCCGAGCGAGGTCTTTCACGTCGACGTGATCAGCGGCAACGGCCCCACGCTCCTCGAAAACTTTTCGACCGGACACTATGTCGGTGTCCCGTGGTTGCAGCGTTTGAAGTTGACGACGAACTACCCCGCGATGACGCGCTGGGTGCGCGAGTAGTCTGTTGCCGATGCCGCCGAGATGTGGCACAGACACTCTTGTCTGTGCTGCCTCTCGCGACGAACGGGCACAGACAAGAGTGTCTGTGCCACATCAGTTCAGAGCGGGAGGTCGGCGTACAGCACCGAGAGATCGAGCTTGGGGCCGGAGGCGAGTTGAACGTTCCCTTCGCGCACTTCGAAATACTCCCAGGTGCCCGAGGGTGTGCGGCGGAAGATCTCGACACGAGCCTCCTGGCTCACCAGGACGTACTCCTGAAGCGAAGCGATGCGCTGGTAGTGCATCCACTTGTTGCCGCGATCACCTTTCTCTGTCGTGACCGAGAGGACTTCGACGAGCAGCACCGGATTCGTGATCGTGGTCCGCGCGGCGTCTTCGGGATCGTATTCGAGCGGGCCGCAGACCATCGAGACGTCTGGATACGTCGCGCGGCCGGTAGCAACGACGCGGACGCGCATGTCAGATGTGAACACGGTGCAGCCGGACGCGCATGTGTTTCCCAGTGCGGTGATCATTCTCGCTGTGAGCGCGCTGTGCCGCGCCGTTCCGCCGGACATGGCCAGGATTTCGCCCGCATCGAATTCGTGCTTGATCTCGCTGTCCCGCTCGAGCGCGAGGTAGTCCGCGAACGTGGAATCGTGATGCGACACTACAAGTCCGCCTCCGCCGTGCAAGCTACTTCTTCGTCGCCGGTGCCGTCGACGTTGCGTCGAGTCTGCGAATGACGACGTCCGTGATGTCGACGGCTTCGTCCGCGTAGATCAAGCCGCTTTCGAATTTGCGGAAGATCAGTGTGTAGCCGAGCTCTTTGCCCATCGCGTTGATCACGGGCATCACCGATGCGTCGACTTTCGCGACCGCGTCGTCGCGCGTTTTGTTGAGCTCGCGGTTGGCGTCGTCCTGCAAACGGCGCACGGCGATTTCTTTGTCCTCGTACTGCTTGCCGAGCTGGTCGAGCTTCTCCGGGCTGAGCGTGAGGCGGCCGTCGGTGATCTGCTTTTGCAGGGCCCGCAGCTCTTCGCCTCTCTTGCGAAGTGTCTCGGCGCGCGATTCCTGCAGCTTCTTGAGATCGGCGAGCGCCTTCTTGCCGGCCGCGGAATTGATCAGGATTTTTTCGGTGTCGATCACCGCGACTTTGACCGGGCGCGAGGCGGTCTGCGCGAACAGAAAAACGGACGATGCGATGGCGATGAGGGCGATGATTGCGAGTCTTCGACGCATGAATCGAGCGTACGCTAAGGCGCGACGCTGAACAACCATCGCCACAGTTCCGGCTCGTTGTACGCGCGCTCCCACGAGTTGTGTCCGACGCCCGCGTATTCGGTGTAGCGCACGTCCGCGCCGTCGCGCTGCAGCGCATCGAACATCTGCCGCGATTCACTGACCGGAATGATCGGATCGTCTGCGCCGTGGAACATCCAGATCGGAATGTGGCGCAACGCGTGCGCGGTGAACACGTAGGGATCGTCGGCGTTCATCGTGAGCGGCGATCGCCACACCGCGGTCGTGTTCGGATGCGGAAGCAATCCGCCGCAGACGACCACCAACTTCGCAAAGCGATGCCGATGCGCAAGTGCGAGATGCCACGCGCCGTAGCCGCCCATCGAGAGTCCGGTGAGAAACACGCGATCGGCGACGTCGCGAAATTCGTCGAGCGTGCGCATCGCGACCTCCGCGGGCTCATCGAGCCAGCGCGAATCCGGCGGCGCCTGCGGAAAGACGACGATCGCGGGAACGCGATCGGGATCGGAGCGAATCGCGCTCGCGAGGCCGATCATCGTCGGACGCATGCCGTCGGTGCCGCGCTCGCCGGAGCCGTGCAGAAATAGGATCACGGGCCAGCGCCGCGACGGATCGAACTCGCGCGGCAGGTAAACGCAGTAGCGGTACTCCGTCGCGCCGATCGTGAGCGAGCGATGCAGGAAGCCGGTGGTCATTCGGGGACGATGATTTCCATCGTCACGGCGATCATGATCACGAAGAGCAACGCGAGCAACACCCAGCCGAGGGCCGTGTACCAGGGGCGAAACTCGAGGACGGCGTCGGGATGGGCATTGCGAAAATCGACGACGTCCGATTTCAGCAGCTCTTTCAAATACGAAAAGATCGCGATGCCCGCGACGATGCCGATGATGCGGCCGATGCGATCGCTCAGGAGCATGAGTAGCACGGTGAGCGCGAGCGCGCTGAAGACGTGCGGGCGGATGCGATTGCGAGTTCCGAGCAGGATCCACGTGCGCACCGCGAGCAAGATTCCGGCGGGATATCCGAGGAACAGCGTGTAGACGCCGACCGCGAGCGGCGACCAGATGCGCACGACGCGCGGCGGGGCTGCGGGCACTTCGACTTCTGTCATTCGAGCGCGGCATCTTACGATGGCCGGCGTGAGTCGGACCCGAGTGGTCTTCATCGCGTTCTTCGTGCTCGCCACGATCGCGTCGCTGCGGCCGCTGCGCGACTACGACTACGGCTGGCAGCTCGCGGCGGGGCGCTGGATTCACGAGCACGGCGCGCTGCCGAGCACGGATCCGTTCGGCGTCGCGAGCGATCGCATCCCGTGGATCAACGGGGAGTGGTTGTTCGAGTATCTGCTCTATCCGCTGCACGCGGCGTTCGGCGTGAACGCGATCGTATTCGCGCGCGCGTTGTTCATCGGCGCACTCTTCACGCTGCTCCTCGCGTACGTGCACCGCGAAACGAAGAGCCTCGGCATGTCGCTCACGCTGTGCGCGATCGCATGGACGTGCGCGACGCTGGTCTTCAGCGAGCGCCCTGCGACCTTCGCGACCGGCTTCGCCGCGCTCGCGGTGTTTCTCGCGTTGCGCGAGCCGGGGTGGAAGTCGATCGCGATCTATGTCGCACTGACGATCTTGTGGATCAACTTCCATCCGTCGGCGTTGCTTGCGCCGGTGATCTTTGTCATCCCGAGCGTCAGCCGAGGGATCTGGCGGCGAGGGTTGAGCGGAGCGGCACTCAGCGCACTCGCCCTCTTCGCAAACCCCTACGGCCTTGAAGGCATCCTCGCGCCGCAACGCCTCGTGCGATGGGTCGCGATTGGTCCGTTCACGAATCGCGAGTGGCAGCCGTCGTGGCCGTCGCTCTATCCGTATCTTTACGTGCTCATCGCGATTCCGCTCGTCGCATTCGCGTTCGATCGCGAGCGCCGCAAACATCTGCCGCACTTGCTGCTCGCAGTGTTCTTCGCAATTCTCGCGATTCGCTTCCGTCGCAATCAAGTCGTGTTCTACGCGGTCTGGCCGCTCTTTGTCGCGCCGATGATTCCGCCGATCGCGTCGGAAAAATTGCGGCGCGTTGCCGCGATCGGTGCGTTCGCGCTGATGTCGTTGATGCTCGCGGTGCGTCCGATCGGCAGCGGCATCGATGAACACGTGCTGCCGGTGCGTGCGACGCAGCAACTCGTATCGCTCCATCCGCGCGGAAACATCTTCGCCGCCGGCCACTTCGGCGGCCATCTGATCTGGACGTTCTACCCCGAGCGGCGCGTCGTCAACGACGGCCGCAACGAACTGCACCACACGTTCCTCGCCGAATACGGCGCAGCGCGCCGCGACACACGCGCGTGGCGGCGACTCGTCGACAAGTACGCGATCACCACCGCAGTCGCCGATTACGAGCCGACGATTCCCGTCACCGATCCGCGTACGCACAAAACGCTCGCGGTGCCGGCGAGCCTTGCGTTCTATCCGCGCTCGCGCTGGGCGCTCATCGCCTTCGACGACGCAGCGATGGTCTTCGCGCGCCGCGACGCCTGGCGCGATCGCGACCTCCGCGCGATCGAATACGAGGTGCTGATTCCCGACGATCCATCGCCGCGATTCGCACCGGCGCAGCGAGCCAAAGCCCTGCACGAGCTGGCACGCGCCCACGCAATCCTCGGCGACGACAGCTTCGTGCTCGCGCGGCTTGGGAGTGCGGTGGCAGAGCCACCGCTTTCCGATCCGGATAAAAAAGCGGTGGCTCCGCCACCGCACTCCTAAATTACAATCCCCCTCTCGCAAAAATGGAATTTTCGTCCGGCCCACCCATGTCCCCATTCCAGACTTCGAAGAATCAAAGGAGAACGCCGTGTCCGATACCCTGACTGCGTCGGCGGTTGCCGAGCCAGTGGAATTCGACCGCGAGCCGATCGTCAATGACTTGACCATTCACGTCGCCACCGTGAACGGCTCGGGCTCGCAGTCATCGAACAACGTCCTCATGCGCTCCATCTTCCAGATGGGCGTACCGGTCAGTGGCAAGAACATGTTCCCGTCGAACATCGCGGGACTGCCGACCTGGTTCACGATCCGCGCGAACAAGGACGGCTGGATCGGACGCAAGAAAGAAGTCGATCTCATGGTCTGCATGAACGCGCAGACGGCGAAGGACGACATCGAAACGTTGCAGCCCGGCTCGCTCGTGATCTACGACGCGCCGCTGAACGGCAAGCAGTACCGCAAGGACGTCGAGTTCTTCGAGGTTCCGTTCGCGAAACTCGCGAACGAGATCGCCTCCGACCCGCGCCTCCGCAAACTGCTCGCGAACATGATCTACGTCGGCGTCGTCGCCGAGCTGATCGGCATCGAGCGCGACGAGATCATCCGCGCGATCTCGAAGCAGTTCAAAGGCAAACAGAAGGCCATCGATCCCAACGTGCAAGCCATCGACAAGGGGATCGAGTACGCGGAGCAGAACCTCCCGTCGCAGAAGCGCTGGCGCATCGAGCGGATGAACGCCACCGCCGGCAAGATCATCATCGACGGCAACGCTGCCGCCGCCATCGGCGCCATGTTCGGCGGCGTCACGGTCGTCACCTGGTACCCGATCACCCCCTCCTCATCGCTGTGCGAGTCGCTCATCGACTACATGAAGCAGTACCGCATCAACGAGGAGGGAAAGGCTACCTTCGCCGTGGTGCAGGCCGAGGATGAGCTGGCGGCGTTCGGCATGGTCCTCGGCGCCGGATGGGCGGGGGCGCGGTCGATGACTTCCACCTCCGGCCCCGGCATCTCGCTGATGGCGGAGTTCGCCGGCCTCGGCTACTTCGCCGAGATCCCCGGCGTGATCTGGGACATCCAGCGCGTCGGTCCCTCGACCGGACTGCCGACCCGCACCGCGCAGGGCGACATCCTCGAAGTCTTCGCCCTCTCGCACGGCGACACGCAGCACATCGCGCTGATCCCGTCGTCGGTGGGGGAGTGCTTCGAGTTCGGCTTCGAGGCCCTCGACCTCGCCGAGATCTTCCAGACGCCGGTCTTCGTCCTCTCCGACCTCGACCTCGGCATGAACAACTGGATGTCCGATCCGTTCAAGTATCCCGAGAAGCCGTATCGCCGTGGAAAAGTGCTGACGCAGGAAAAACTGAAGGAGCTGGGTGGGAAGTGGGGACGCTATCTCGACGTCGACGACGACGGCATTCCGTATCGCACCATTCCGGGCACCGACGCGCCGTCGTACTTCACGCGCGGATCGGGTCACGATGC
>DATKFO010000786.1:0-2740 GCA_035544355.1 Thermoanaerobaculia bacterium | reverse complement strand
TCGGTCATGCTTTTTTCATCCTCGACGCGACCCATCTCGTGGTCGACACGACCGATCTCGTCGCTGACACGATCGATCCCGTCCGCGACACGATCGATGCCGTCGCCGACACGATCGGTCCCGTCGTCGACACGATCGATCTCGTCATCCACACGACCGATCTCGTCGCCGGCACGATCGATCCTGTCCGCGACACAATCGATGCCGTCGCCGGCGCGATCGATCCCGTCCGCGACACAATCGATGCCCTCCGCGACGAGCCCTTCGCTGTAGAGTTCGACTTCGCGCTCTCGCAAACGCATCCGCCTACGGATTTCCGGCATGAAATTTCGATTTATCTGGCCCGGTTCCACTGCCGACGCCGACCTCGGCGGAGTTGCCGGACGCTACCTCAATCGGATCAAACATTTCTTTCCGATCGAGGTCACGGAAGTCGCTCAGGAGCGCGGTAGACAAAGCAAAACGGATGTGGCTATCATGCGCGCTCAATCCGCGCGCCTGGTGGCTGCGATCCCGGATCGCGGCTTTGTGATCGTGCTCGACGAGCGGGGGCAACCTCTTGATTCTTTGAAGTTTGCGAAGTGGATCGAGCGGCTGACGATCGACAATCCTCACGGCATTTCGTTCGTGATGGGCGGCGACGCCGGGCTCGATGACACGGTCAGGCAGCGCGCCGACAAGCTGCTCAGTCTCTCCGCGATGACGCTCCCGCATCAGCTCGCCCGAGTGATCCTCCTGGAACAGATCTATCGAGCCTGCACGTTGATGCGCAACATCGCTTATCACAAGTAGCTCCCGAAGGAGAGCCGGCTCGAAAATGGCCAAACCGAAAGTCAAACCGAATCCCTATCAGCCCTACGAGGACGCGCTGCGCAACAAGCAGCAGCAGCTCCTCGACTCGTACGAGCGCGACAAAGCCGCGGGCAACGCGCAGCCGGATGACGGCATTCAGGATCTCGCCGACAAGGCCGCCAGCGCGTACTCGAAAGAGCTCAATTTCTCGCTTTCCGACAACGAGCGGAATGTGCTGATGGCCGTCGAAGAAGCCCTCGGACGCATCCGTGACGGCAGCTACGCCGTCTGCACGAACTGCAGCGCCACGATCGGCGAGAAGCGTCTCGCCGCGATCCCCTGGACCTCGTTCTGCATCGATTGCCAGGAGCTGCAGGAGAAGGGGATGCTCGGGTAGTCGCTGGATGTCGTAGGTTGGTCATCGGGGCGGGCTGAAAGCCCGCCCTCCGTGTTTATGCCGAAACCTCTCACCGCAGTCCTCACCGCGATCGACGCCGGCAAGGCGCCGCGGGTGATCCTCGTCGGCGGCTCCTCGGAGTTCCTCGCCGAGCAGACGTTCCACGACATCCGCGACGCGATCCTCGCGAAAGATCCCGGCATCAACATCGAGTCGTACGAGCCCGGCAGCGAGCTTGCGGCGATTCTCGATTCGTATCGCACGATGTCGCTGTTCGGCGGTGCGCGCCTGATCGTGGTGTCCGAGGTCAATGCCTTCGTTTCGGCGAAAGAGATTGCTTCGTTGTACGAGAAGGCAATCGGCGACTGGCGCACCGCGAAAACGGATCGCAAGCGCGCATCGTCCGCCGCGAAGCTGCTGCACGTCCTCGGGCTCGTGAGCGCCGATTTCGAGATGAGCGATCGCGCGATCGCGGACGCACTCGGCGTGAGCCTCGACGCGATGCTCGGCGAGATGCTCGCGTTCTGCCGCACGACGGGCAAGAAACCGTCGCGCGGTGAAGACGATGCTGCGCTGTTGACCGAGGCTGTTGCGCGCGGCGGCGCGACGGGAACGATTCTCCTGATGCGCACCGGCGAGATTCCGCGCGAATCGGCAACGGTCGAGCTCATCGACAAACACGGCGTGGTCGTCGTCGCGGACGTCACGCGCGAAGGATTCATCGCCGCATTCGAGCAGACGATCAAATCGATCAGCAGCGAAGCGAACGTGCGCTTCGACGCGAACGCCGTCGCGCGCCTGCGGCAACGCCTTGGCATCGAGCGCATGCTCGCCGACAAGTTTTCGCGAGACGTGCCGGAGCTGCGCGTCGCGGCATCCGAGGCTGAGCGATTGGCGACGCTTGAGGGGGCGGGTGGTCGCGTGACGGCGGAGATGGTCGATCGCGAAGTCGCCGCGGTCGAAGGCGGCGCGCGCTACGAATTCGGGTCGCTGTTCACAGAAGGAAAGTTGATCGAGGCGATCGTGAAATTGCGCGAGCTCATTGCGCAGGCGCGCCGCGACGATCCGAAGATGCCGATCGATATGCAGTACGGCCGCTTTCTCTTCCCGCTCGCTGACGAGATCCGCCAGATGATCGGCATCCACGCCTATGCAAAGCTGAACAATCTCAACCTGAGATCGTCCGTGAACTACAACCGCTTCAAAGACACGATCGCCGATCGTCTGGGCGATTACCTCAAGACGAGCGGTCTCGTGCGCCAACGCCCGCACCCATTTCCCCTGCACAAGAAATGGGAAGCCGCGCGCGTCTACAGCGAAGCGGATCTCTTCCAGGCCCTCGCCGATCTCGCAGACCTCGAGATCAAGCGCAAGTCGGGCGGAATCCCTGCAGACATAGGTCTGGAGACGTTTCTGCTCTCTCGCGTCAGAACGTAGGACAGGCTGCAGCCTGTCGACGTGGCACAGACACTCTTGTCTGTGCGCCCCGCGCGGAATGAGCCGATGCACGCTGGGCTCCGGCCGAGTGCGCACAGACAGGAGTGTCTGTGC
>DATKFO010000785.1:0-4755 GCA_035544355.1 Thermoanaerobaculia bacterium | reverse complement strand
AAGCAATGCGGCGACGAGTGCGGCGCCGATTACCGCGCCGATGAAGCGGAAGCGGCGCTCGACGATGGCGATCCACGCGACGTACAGCGCGCAGAGGAATCCGATGTGCGCGAGCGTTTCGACGTGTCCGCCGAAGACCGCGAGTGCGGCGACGATCGCGGTGAATGCGAATCGCGCGCGTGTGCGCTGCTCTGCGAGCAGGTCGATGCCGAGGAGGATTGCGGGGAGAAATGCAGCGACGGTGACGATCGGGAAATGCAGCCAGCCGATCACGAACATCGAGAACGCGTAGCTGATCGCGCCGGCGACGCTCGCGATCTCCGCATAGCCGCGGCGGCGACAGTAGAGGAACGTGAACGTCAGCGCGATCAGCAGCTTCATCGCGGCTTCGGCAGTGAGCGCGTAACCGAGCGGGAGCGGTAGCGCGAGGATGCGAATCGGCGAAAGCGCGGAGCTCTGGCCGTTCGCGAGCAGTGGATAGCCGCAGCCGTTGAGCGCGTTCCAGAGCGGCAGGTGCCCGTGGCGCCACGCCTCGCGCGCCTGATGCGCCCACGGCACGATCTGCATCGTGACGTCGTGCAATTCCAGGTTCGAGACGTTGAACTTCGTGACCTTCGAGCCCGCCGACCACGGCGACACGAGCTCGATGATGTCGGTCGGAATGTTTACGTATGCGCCGGTCATCGGCTTGAAGAGAAACGCGAGGACGAGCGCGTAGAAGATTGCGGCGATGCGCCACGGGACGAACTTGCGCGCGAGTGCAATGGCGATCGCGTAGAGGGCGAGTACGTAGAGCCAGGTGAAATGGAGTGTCATCCTGGGGATGTGGCACAGAGACTCTTGTCTGTGCATTCAGCGCGCAAACGGCACAGACAAGAGTGTCTGTGCCACATTTCTTCACAGGATGACACGATAAAACTGTTGCGCTTTTTCGAATGCACGCGCATCGCCTTCGATGAGCTCGCGCACGAGCTGCGCGAGCGCGTCCGCGTGCGGCGCGAGGTTCTCGCGATTCGCTTCGAAGATCGGCGACCAGACGCTCGCGTCGCTTCCTGCGAGTCGCAGAAATGTTCGCAATCCCGTGCCGGCGAAGCGGAGGAGATCATCGCGATCGGCGAGGTACGCGGCGAGTGCGGTCGACAGCAATTGCGGCAGATGGCTCGTGAGCGCGATCGCTTCGTCGTGCTCGCGGGCGTCGACGCGTTCGATGATCGCGCCGCAGTCGCGGATCATCGCGGTCACGAGCTCGTCGTCCGCGTCGACGAACCAGCGCTTGCCTTCGAATAGCGCGCCGTTTGCGGCGGCGAGTCCGCGATCCTGTGAGCCGGCGACGGGATGTCCGGCGATGAAATTCTCGCGCGCGACGGCGCGCAGCGGCGCCATCACGCTGCAGACGCTCGTCGTGAGTCCGCGTGCGTTGCGCACGAGCTCGACCGCGACGTCGACCGGAGTCGCGATCACGGTGAGATCGGCAACACCGTCGTCGCGATCATCTGCCGCGCCGTAGCGCTGCGCGTCTTCGAGCGCGACGTGCGGATCGAGGTAGGTGACACGCCAGCCCCGCGCGCGCAGCGCGATGCCGATCGATCCTCCGATCAGCCCGAGGCCGGCGATGCAGACCTTCGTCACCTTGCCATGAGTATGAGCGTGCGATCGACGACCTGCGAGGTATTCGCGTCGAAGTACGGCCGCTGGATCGTGACGCGCGGGCGATTCGGTTTCGGCTCGATCTCCGCGGCGGTGTAGGTGCCGGTGGCTTTCGAGATATCCGCGTTCACGCCGAGCTTCTGCAGCAGCGGGAGCACGGCCTGCTGATCGACGGCGAGATCGCCGGTGCGGTAATACGCGGGCGGTTTCGCGGCGCTGAGGTTGTTCGTCGCGTCGGCGGCGACGGTGTTGTAGCCGTACGACTTCGCGTAGTAGTTCGCGACGTCCTGCACGGACGCGTCGGTGTCGTACACCGCGATCGGCGGCGCTTCCTGCGTCGGGTTGAGCTCTTTGTGTGCGCGCTTCATCAGGTCGGTGATCTGGCCGAGGTAGCGCGAGTTCGGGTAGACCGTGAACGCGAACGACTCCGGCTCGGCGACTTCTTTTTCCTTGCCGCAGCCGGCGAGCGCCGTAACGGCGAGCATCAGCACGGCCAGCAGCAAGCGTGAGGATTTCTGCATCAGTGGGATCCCTTTCATGGTTTTCGCGCGGATTATACGGAGCGGAGCCGCGGACCGTCGGAGACGCCGAGGTGCTTCTCGATGCGCTCGCCGACGCCGTCTTCGAATCGCTGCGCGTAGGACTTGATCTGCCCGAGCGGCTCGTCGAGAAAAATGCGCTCGACGCGGAACAGCGGCACGAACATGGTGATGAGGTCGATGTTCGGTTCGTCGTCGTGCGCGATCTGGCGAACCCAGTCGTCGAACGAATCGAGATTGATCGCGCGCACGGTGACGCCTGCGGCGGAAAGCGTGCGCAGAACGCCGAAGAATTTTTCCTTCGGATTGACGAGATTGAGGATCACGAGCGAGCCGGGTTCGAAGCCTTCGATCATGACGTGCGCCTCGGAACGCGGAAGAATGAACGCGGAACACGGAACACGGAACACGGAACGACGAGGGGCAATGAATGGTTCATCGTTCATCCTTCATCGTTCCGCGTTCCGTGTTCATCGTTCCGCGTTCCGAAAGCTCAATCAGCACGCCGTTTCCCGCCGCCGGATGGAGAAATGCGACGCGGCATCCGTGCGCGCCCGGCACAGGCGCTTCGTTGATGAGGCGAAATCCTTCGGCTTTGAGGCGCGCGAGGTGCGCTTCGAGGTCGTCGACGCGCAGGCAGATGTGATGGATGCCTTCGCCGCGCTTCTCGATGAATTTCGCGATCGTGGAATCGGGGCCCGTCGGCTCGAGCAGCTCGAGGTTCGCGTCGCCGACGGAGAGGAACGCCGTCTTCACGCCTTGCGATTCGACGATTTCGACGTGCTCGATTTCGAGTCCGAGGGCGCGATAGATCGCGGCGGCTTCGATCGATTTCACTGCGATGCCGATGTGGTCGAGTGTTGGTTTCGTCATACGCCGTGAACGTCCGCTCCCCAGATGTGTTTGTGCAATTGCGTTTGAAAGCGCGCGGGAACGCGATCGGCGAGCATCCACTCCGCGAGCGCCTTCATGTCCATCGTGCCCCAGACCGGCGAGAAGAGCACGGTCCAGCGATCGAGCTTTCTTTCCGCGACGATGTTGCGCGCCCAATCGTAGTCCGCGCGATCGGCGATGACGAATTTGATCTCGTCATGCGCGCGGAGAATGTCGAGATTCGCCCAGCGATTTTTTTCGACTTCGCCTGAGCCGGGACATTTGATGTCGAGGATCAGCTTCGCGCGCGGATCGACGGGCGTGACGTCGATCGAGCCCGACGTTTCGATCAGCACTTCGAAGCCTTCGTCGAGCAGGCGCTTGATGAGCTCGAACGAATCGCTCTGCGCGAGCGGCTCGCCGCCGGTGACTTCGACGAGCTCGCAGCCGTAGCTCTTCACGCGATCGAGGATCTCGTCGATCGACATCCGCTCGCCGCCGGTGAATGTGTATTCGGAATCACACCACACGCAGCGGAGATTGCAGCCGGTGAGGCGGACGAAGACACACGCGCGGCCGGCGTGGGAGGACTCGCCTTGGATGGAGTGGAAGATTTCGGTTACGCGCATGAGCCTATGAAGAACGCGGAACACGGAACGAGGAACACGGAACGATGATTTCGATCACACGAATGAGCCCTATGAAGAACGCGGAACACGGAACGAGGAACACGGAACGAGGACGTCGGTCTCCGATTTTCGTTCCGCGTTCCGTGTTCCGTGTTCATCGTTCTGCATAGGCAGCTGGATCGCAGAGCCCGGCTTCTTCGAAGCCTTTGAGTCTTAGCAAACACGAGTCGCAGTGCCCGCACGCCCTCCCCTCCGCATCCGGGTCGTAGCACGAGTGTGTGATCGCGTAGTCGACGCCGAGTGCGACGCCGCGGCGGATGATGTCCGCTTTTGTCAGATGAATCAGCGGCGCGACGATGCGCGGCTCTCCGTGCTCGACGCCGCTGCGCGTGCCGGTGAGGATCACGCGCTGAAACGCGTCGAGGAACTCGGGGCGGCAGTCGGGGTAGCCGCTGAAGTCGACGGCGTTCACGCCGAGCCAGATTTCCTGTGCGTCGCGCGATTCGGCGAATCCGAGGGCGAGGGCGAGAAAGATCGTGTTGCGTGCGGGGACGTAGGTGATCGGAATCCCCGGCGCGCCGACCGCATCTTTCGGGACGGCAATATTGCTGGTGAGTGCGCTGCCGCCGAACACGCGCAAATCGAGCTGCTCGACGACGTGCTCCGCGACGCCCATTGCTTGCGCGACGCGACGCGCGGCGTCGAGCTCGATTTGATGGCGCTGTCCGTAAACCATCGTCAGCGCGTGGCAAACGCGGCCTTCGCTCTTCGCGATCGCGAGCACGGTCGCGCTGTCGAGACCGCCGGAAAGGAGGACGATGGCCTTCATTGCAAAGACTTTATCCCGAAGCGAAGCAAGGGATCATCGAGATCCGAAAAAGTACGGAGAGTGATCAAAAATGCACTCCGAGTGATCGCGAATGCACTCCGAGTGATCCGACGATCACGACGAGAGATCAAAAATGCACCCCGAGTGATCAAAAGAGCACTTCGAGTGATCGTGAATGCACTCCGAGTGATCAAAAAAGCACGTTGAGAGATCGAAAATGCACGCTGAGTGATCGCGA
>DATKFO010000784.1:0-6885 GCA_035544355.1 Thermoanaerobaculia bacterium | reverse complement strand
CGGCGCGTTCTTCTGGATCACGCGCTCGTACGACTCTTCGATCTCCGAGAAGTCGATCTTGTGCGGCGTGAGCTTCTTCTTCCGGTAGTTGTTGATGAACGTGTTCTTCATGATCTTGAAGAGCCACGCCTTGAAGTTCGTGCCTTCTTCGAACTTGTCGTAGTACTTGTAGGCCTTGAGATAGGTCTCCTGGACCAGATCCTCGGCATCCTCGGAATTCCGAGTCATGCGGTAGGCGGTGTTGTACAGGGAGTCGACATAGGGCATCGCTGCCTTTTCGAAGTCCCATCCCTGTTCGTGCTCGTAGGCCTCTGCGGTCTTCATCGTGATCTCCCGTGCAGCTCGAAAAACTTCAACCTTCGTGCCGCATGCAACATTAGATGCATTTACTAAATAATTGGTTACGTCCGACGGGACACGACCGTCCAAGTCATTCCAGCCGGGTGAGTTATGTCGCGCTGCCTTCGTTCGTCTCGTTTCCGGTCGCGGCCCGAGCGTTACTCGCTCGCGTCATCGCCACCGGACACGTCCGTCCCCGAAAGCGTCAATTCAATGAGAGAAATCTAGGTCTTCTGGAGGGAACTGCTGATAGAGCGGCGGTTAACAACCTGTTAACAGCCTGTATTCCCAACCGGCGGATTATACACGGCATCCCGCGATTAGCAACACCCAAACTATTCCCGAACCATCGCGAGCAGGGCTTCGTAGGCGCGCGTGATCTCGATAAACCGAGCTGCTGCAGCAGCTTGCACCTCATCCGATTGACCGAACACTCGGTCGGGATGATGTTGCGCCGCGAGGCGCCGGTAGGCCGTCACGATCGCCTGGCGGTTCGGTGAGCCTTCGATGCCGAGGATTTGGAGGAGCTCGGCAGAGCTCCGCGTGTCGCGGACGAACAGCGGGAGACTGCCAGCGCCGCGGCCGGCATCGCGCGGACGCGCATCCTTCGCGTGATCGATGTAATCAAAGCGATACAACTCGCGGAGGCGAGCGAGCGAGTCGGTTTGAAATCCGAGTCCGAAGTTGAGATCGAGCAGGGCAGCGTACTGATGCACGGGAACCGGCCGGTCTTTCGTGGCGATCAGCTGCACGGCGAACTCGAGCAGGTTCTCGCGTTGCTCGCGCGACGCGACGCGCGCGAACGCCTCCGCCCAATTCGCGATGTCGATGTCCGGCGTGACGCTCGCCGCGATTCCGGCCCTGCGCCGAATCGCACGCAACGCTTCGTCGCCACTCGTTCCGCCGGCACGCAGAAGTTGGAAGAGGATCGAGGCCGCGATGCGATCGCGCTCCGTCGCGGGCATCGCGACGGGCTCTGCGTGCACACCGTTCTCGCGTTGCACAAATGCGATCGCGATCGTCACGGCGATGGCGATCGCGCCACCGGCCGCGATCATGAAGAGAACGGCGATCACGCTACACCGCGACGGTCAAAAGCGCGTCGATCGATTCGATCTTCGCGTGCAACTGCGTGTCGCTGAGAACCTGCGTCGATCCATCGATGTCGATCTCCTCGTCGACGCTGATCCAGCTGAGGCAGCCTGCATATTTTTCGTGGAACGCGACTTCGACCGGTGCTGCCAGCCGCCATGTCCGCAACGCAATCACGTGCAATGCCTGATCGGGACGGAATCGATAACGCGCGTCGAGCGTCTCGCGCGGGATCACGACGAGCGGCGCGACGCGATCGAGCGAATCGAGGTCGCGAATCGACCACGTGCGCACCGCTTCGCACCAATGCGTGATCGTGACGGACGGACGCGCGTCCGACTCGCCCTGGTGAAAGTACGTCGGATAGAGATAGAAGCGATCCGCTTCGAGTCCGAACTTCGGATCGGCGATGCCGCCCTTGCGAATCAAAATCATCTGCTCGCCGCGACCGAGCGCTGCGACGACGCTCGACCATTCCTTGAGCGCGATGTGATTCGGCAGTTTGTTCATGGCTCGAACGTGACGCTATTCACTGGCCCTTCCCAAACCGTGATCGCGGTGACGATCGCACCTTCATCGGCAACCGCGCCGCCGAGCTCGCGCGCGAACCACTCCGCGATGTTCTCCGCGGACGGATTGATCGTCGTGAACGGCGGCACGTCGTTGATGCAGCCGTAGTCGAGTTTTTTCGCGAGCGCTTCGAGCTTCCGTTTCGCGCTGACGAAATCGACGGCGATCGCATCTGCGTCGACTCCGCCGCCTTTGCCGGCGAGATCGGCTTCGACTTTGTACGAGTGTCCGTGCAGTGGTTCGGAGATGCCGCGATATTCGCGAAGGAAGTGCGCCGCTTCGAATCGCGCTTCGACGCGAACCGTGAACTTAGCCGGCATGCGACTCCGCGAAGATGTGCTCGACGAGGCGCTCGTCCATGCCGAGCTCGCGCAATTCCGCGGCGCTCGATTGCGAGCGCAGAAGGTCCATTGCACGCGCGTCGTCCCAGCACGCAGTGGGCGAATTCGCCTCTGCGATTTCGATCAATGCCAGCAGAGTCTTACGGCGTTCCGGGTCCACGACTGAAGTGTACAATGCGCGCCGATTCAACATGCCTCTACCCAAAAGCATTCTCTGTTCTGCCTGCAAGAAAACGTATCCGGAAGGCTGGAGGCGTTGCCCCTACTGCGGCAGCAATCCGCTCGCCGCGAAGCAGGAAACGCAGGCGCGGAAGTTCATGGAGAAGAAGGTGCGCGAGTTCGAACAGCGCACCGGAAAATCGCGCAAGGAAGAACAGCGGCCCCAACCGGGTCAACGCCCGCAACGCGATCGTGCGCAACAACAACAGCAGCGCCAGCGCGATCAACGGCAACGCGATCCGCGCCAACAACCGCGACCGCAACAGCAGCAACAGCCGCAGCAACAACAACAGCAAGCGGCGGGTGCCGGCGGACGGAAACGGCGACGTCGCGGACGCGGCGGCGCGAATCGCGAAGCGCGCGGACCGCAACAGCAGCCGCAGCAGCAATCGCAGCCGCAACAACAACAACCACAAACCCCGCGCCCGCAACAGCCGCCGCGACCGACGGAACGTCCGGAGCGCCCGCGTCCCGAACAGGGACCGCGGCCGGAAGGCGCGGAAAACGCGGAGCGGCGGCGACGGCGGTTTCGCCGCCGACGGCGCGGTGGCGGAGGTGGCAGCGGTGGTGAGGGCGGCGGCGGCGGAGCGACGCCGCCGCAGGCGTAGTCACAGTGTCATCCTGAGCGGGCGGCGGGAGGGTGCGAAGGATCCCCTCCGATGACACGAGACGCGCGCTGTCGGCAGGGGGTCCTTCGCGCCCACCCGCCGCCCGCTCAGGACGACACCAAATCAAGCCGTCGCGTCCGTAACGGGCGTCCCCTCGGTGGCAAGAATCTTCGGGCGATTCAAGTTCAGATACCGCGCCGAGCACTCCGCGAATCCTTCGCAGCGAATGCAGTAGCCGTCGTTGTGCTCGGGCTTGTAATCCGCGGGCGGGCAAATGTTCACGCCTGCAACGACCTCGCGCTCGCATTGATCAACGAGCCGTTCGATGTTCGCCGTCGATCGCGCGGCGAGCGCCTGCTTGATCGCAACGAAGCGCGCGGCGTTCTGCATCGCAACGTGATCGAGCGGCGGACGCGTGTCGTCGGGATCTTCTTCGACGCGCTCGATGATCTGAATCAGCGGGCGCTGGAGCAGGTAGTAGATGTAGCTCGCGACCGCACCCGCGAGGGCGGCGAGATTCGACGCGCCGCCGCCAACCACAACGACGACGAGCAGGATGCCGACGCCGACCGCTGCCATCCGGAACCAGCGATGCGGAAAGAGCGATGCGTAGACGAACAGCAGCGAGAAGTTGACGAAGTACGAGCCGAGGAGCGGGACGCCGAGAATCGCGGCGATTCCTGCGGAGGCGAAGGTCGATACGAAGAAGAGCGTGAGGAAGCGTCGCGTGCCCCACTCTTCCTCGACAGCCGATCCCATCAGCAACAACAGCAGCAGCGACACGAAGAACACGATCGGCCGCGGGAAATCGAGCGGGACTTTCGCGACTTGCGTGAACTGCCACGTGACGACGCGCCACACTTCTCCGGAAGCGACTGCGTTGCGATCGAACGAGAAGACGCGCGCGTATTTCGCGGTGTCGCGCGTTTCGAGAATGAACAGCGCGATCGTCAGGAACGCCAGGACAAAAACGCTGCGGAGATTCTCTCCTCTCGATCGCACGATGTTCTCAACGGGCCACGACGCCGTCCACTTCCTCGAATCGCAAAACATCGCCGGCTTTCAGCCCGTGCTCCTTCGAAACGCCGCCCGCAACTTCGAGCACGTAACGCGCAGTTGCCTGCGGGTCATAGCTGGGACACGGATCGGCTTTGCACGGCGGCACATTCACTTTGACGTGCGCGACCTTCTTTTGTTGGTCGATCCAGATCATGTCGAGCGGGATGAGCGTGTTCTTCATCCAGAACGGGTAATCGCCGTCGCTCGTAAAGAGAAACAGCATCCCGGCGCCGGGACGCAGGCGATCGCGATACATCAATCCCTGCGCGCGCGTCTCGTCGTTCGTCGCGAGCTCGACGTGCACGACGAAGCCATCCGGGAAAATCACGCGCGGTCCGTTCACTTCGGCCTGTGATTGTGTCGCAGGTGCGGTCGCAGGTGCGGCGGGCGCATTCGGTTTCGCGCACGAAAACGCGAGCAAGGCGGCAAACAAAATCTCATTTTTCATTTTCGATCTCGACGACGTCGTCCTGCTCGCGGTCGCGCGGGATGAGGTCGTATTTTTTCGCGTAGTAGCGGAACGAGCGGAACGACATCCTCAACAACTCGGCGGCTTGCGTCTGCACACCGCCGGAGCGCTCGAGCGCTTTCAACATGAAGATCTTCCCAATCGCCTCGAGATGATCCTGCAGCGAAATCCCCTCGGGCGGCAGCTCGAACGTCGTGTCAGGAACGCGACCGCCGAGGAGGACGCCTTCGGGGAGCGACTTCGTCGTGAGCACGTCCGACGCTTCGAGCGCGATCATCCGCTCGATGACATTCTCGAGCTCGCGCACGTTGCCGGGCCACGGATATTTCTCGATCGCGCGCATCGCATCGGTCGAGATCTGCTTTCGCGCCACGCCGAGATTTGCGCAGAACTTGTCGATGAAATGCTCGACGAGCAGCGGGATGTCTTCGCGCCGCTGGCGCAGCGGCGGCAGCGTGATCGGGATGACGTTGATGCGATAGAAGAGATCTTCGCGAAACGATCCGCTGCGAATCGATTCCTCGAGATCGCGATTCGTCGCGGCGATCACGCGGACGTCGACGGTCGTTTCGACGTTCGAGCCGACGCGGCGCACGACGCGATCCTGCAGCACGCGCAGCAACTTGATCTGCATCGCCGTCGACGTCTCGCCGATCTCGTCGAGGAAGATCGTGCCGCGATCGGCTTCGTGAAAGAGTCCGCGCTTCTCGCGAATCGCGCCGGTGAACGCACCGCGCTCGTGGCCGAACAGCTCCGACTCGAGCAGCGTCTCTGGCAGCGCGCCGCAGTTGATCGAGACGAACTTGCCGCGGCGTCCGGAGTTGTAGTGAATCGCACGCGCAATCAGCTCTTTGCCCGTGCCCGACTCGCCGGAGATCAGCACCGTCGACATCGTCTTCGCGATGCGCTGGACGATCGAGAAGATCTCCTGCATCTTCGCGCTGCGGCCGATGATGTTCGAGAACGTGAAGCGCTCTTCGAGCGCGGTGCGGAGGTGCAGGTTCTCGTCTTCGAGCTGTTTCCGCTCGATCGCCTTGCGGACGATGATCTTCAGCTCTTCGATGTCGAACGGCTTGACGATGTAGTCGATCGCGCCGGCTTTGAGCGCATCGACCGCCGATTTCGTCGACGTATGCGCGGAGATCATGATGAACGCGATCGATGGGCTCTGCGCGCGAACGTCACGCACGAGATCGATGCCCGAGCCATCGGGGAGCATGAGGTCGCAGAGCACGACGTCGGGCTCGCTGCGGGTGATCGCGGCGTGCGCTTCGCCGAGGGTTGCGGCGGCCTCGACGATCCAGCCTTCCTCCTCGAACACGATCCCGAGAAAGTCGCGGAGAGAGGCTTCGTCGTCGACGATGAGCAAGTTCACGGCGGCGCGAATTATATTGGCCGATCGTGCGACGCGCGTTTCTGGTGCTTTTGCTGACAGCGTGTGCGGCCGGCGCTCCGCCCGAGAAGCAGCGCGGAATGAATTACGCGTGCGCGTTCGATCGCACGCGCGACGTGCGCTACGGCTCGCAAGCCTCTGACGATTCTCTCCGCGAGCTCAAAGCCCTCGGCGTGAACTGGATCTCGATCATGCCGTTCGGATTTCATCGCGGCACGCCGTCGATCCGCTTCGGCGGCGAGCACGTTTGGGAGAGCGACGATTCGCTCGTCGCCGCGACGAAACAGGCGCACGCGATCAGCATGCGCGTGATGATGAAGCCCCATCTATGGAGCCGCGGCGGCGATGCGGCGATGGAGACGTGGAGCGATGCCGAGTGGCGCACGTTCTTCGAAAGCTACGAGCCGTTCATCGTGCACTACGCGGAGATCGCGCGCGACGCCGGCGTCGATGCGCTGAGCGTCGGCAACGAGTTGAAGCACTCCACGCGCTTCGAAGCGGAGTGGCGCCGCATCATCAAACACGTGCGCGCGATCTATCGCGGACCGATCGCGTACGGCGCGAATTTCGATGAGGTGTTCGACGTGCCGTTTTGGGATGCGGTCGATTGGATCGGCGTGAGCGGCTACTTCCCGCTCGCGAACACGGCGTCACCCGATCGCGCAACGCTCATCCAAGCATGGCAACCGATCGTCGCGCGCCTCGGCACGCTTTCGAAAAAGTACCGACGCCCGATCGTGTTCACGGAGATCGGCTACCGCAGCTGCGATTTCGCGGCGTGGCGGCAGTGGGAGC
>DATKFO010000783.1:0-2333 GCA_035544355.1 Thermoanaerobaculia bacterium | reverse complement strand
TCACCCGCCAAAAGCAGTTCCAGAAAGGGCTGGAGCAGCTCGAGGAAGAAGGGGTGATGCAGGTCCTCACGCTGCACGAAGGATTGAAGTCGGAACCGATTCTCGCGGTGGTCGGCGAGCTGCAATTCGACGTCCTGCAATCGCGGCTCGAGACCGAATACAACGTCGAGACGACGCTGCAGGCGCTGCCGTACACGCTCGCACGCTGGGTCGACCGCGACATCGACGACGTCGTGAAGATGCCGCTGCCGTCGCGCTCGCGCATCGCCGTCGACTCCGCAGAAAAACCGGTCGTGCTCTTCACGTCGACGTGGGAGCTCGAGTACGCGGAGAAAGAAAATCCCGGCGTCGCGTTCTTAGTCGCGCATTGATTCTGCGTCGACGCCGCGCGACGCGCACCACTCACGATACGCAAACGGTGAGATCTCACTCGGCTTGATCTCGCTGCGGCCACCCCAGAACACGTTCGTGTAGAGCACCGGAATGCCGATGCTCTCGAGGTGCTCGTCGATCGCACGTTTGTGCGCGAGGATCGCGTCCTTCTCGGTGCCGTGCGCGACGGCCATGATGTTCACGTTGCGGAACTCGTCGCCGCCTTCGCGCCAGTAGCAGTGCGTGAGGATGTGGAAGCGTCCGACCTCGCGTCCCGCTTCGATCTCGCGTCCTTTCGGAACGGCCCAGTGAAAGAGCGCGTTGAAGCGCGTCACGCGATCGCCGCTCTGCAGCGTCTTCACGTGCTCGAGAAACGTCGAGAACCGGCCGACGACGCGGCGGCGATTGAGATCCTCCGCGACTTCGAAGAACGTTTCGAGCGAAACGCCGGCTTCGGCAGCGCGACGCTGCCAGATGTCGCGCACGACTTCATCCTCGGTGAGCTCGCGCTTGAGCGCAGTCAGCACGCGCCATTCGAGATCGGTGAGCTCCACCTTCGCAGTGTCTTTCACCTCCGCGAGCGCATCCGATTTGCTGCCGGGCTCCATCCCCTTGCGGCGCACGTGACCGACGCCCAGCGCAAAAATCCGATTCGCGGGCATCACGCGGAAATGCTCCGCGCCGGTGAGCTTCGCGAGAAACGCACAGTGCTTTGCGACTGAATAGCCCTGCGGCACCTTCACCGTCGTCCAGAGCCGGTAACTCGAACCGGGCGTCGCCGGATCGGCGGAGCGCACGACGACGTGTCCCGAGAACGGATCCTCGTTGAACATGAAATCGAACGCGGCGTCGACCTTGTCGACCGGAAACTGCCACGCCACGAGCGCGCCTTCCGCGAGATTCGTCGCCATCAGCGTCTGCCGCACGCGGCGAATCGTTCCCGCGCGCAGCATCGTGCGGATGCGATCGAGCACGACGTCGAGCTCGACTCCCGACTTTTCCGCGATCGCCCCGAACGGGTCGCGCACGAATCCCTGGATCTGATCTTCGGAGATCGCGAGGATCTTTGCGTTGATCGGATCGGTGTGCGCAATCGGAAGATCGGTGGTCGTGGACATCCGACGACGATAGCATGGCGGCATGAAGAAGATCAGCGTGCTCGTCCTTCTGCTCTTCGTGTGCGCCGCCGACGCATTCGCGGCGAAATTTCTCTCCGTTTCCGACATCCACTTCGACCCGTTCGCCGATCCCGCGATCTTCGCGAAGCTCGAGGCCGCGGACGTCTCGCAGTGGGATACGATCTTCGCGACGTCGACCGTGAAAACGTTCAGTTCGTACGGCAGCGACATCAACCAGCCGCTGCTGCAATCGGCGATCGGCGCGATGCGCGAGCAGATTCCGTCGCCGGCGTTCGTGATGATCTCCGGCGACTTCCTCGCGCACAGTTTCAACAAGACCTATCAGAGCCTCGCGACCGACAAGAGTCAGGCCGCGTACAGCGCGTTCGTCGCGAAGACGATTGCGTACATCGCGAACGCATTCCGCGCCGCCTATCCGGGCGTGCGCGTCTACCCAACCCTCGGCAACAACGACTCCGATTGCGGCGACTACGCAGTAGCGCCGAATGGTCCATTCCTCGCCAGCTTCCGCGACACGTGGAAAGACGCCGTCGGCTCGCGCTCGTTCGATCGACGCTTTCCGACCGGCGGCTATTACACCGCCGACGTGCACGGCCTCGATCGCGTGCGGATCATCGCGCTCAACACGATCTTCTTCTCCGTGAACTACGAGAACACGTGCGGCACGCCGTCAAAGGTCGACGCGGGCATGCGCGAGCTCGATTGGCTCGATGCCGAGCTGACCGCCGCGCGATTGAAGGGCAAGCGCGTGTGGCTGCTGTTCCACATCCCGCCGGGCATGAACGTCTACAACACCGTCGAAGAAAGCGGCGCGTGTCCGAC
>DATKFO010000782.1:0-6206 GCA_035544355.1 Thermoanaerobaculia bacterium | reverse complement strand
GTTCCAGGACGCCTTCATCCGCGTCTGGCACAACGAAGCGGAGAACGACGGCTTCAACCGACTCGTCCTCGGCGCGGAGCTGGAGTGGCACGAAGTCGTCGTGCTGCGCGCGTACGCGAAGTACGTGCGCCAGGTCGGCGTCACGCTGAGCGAAACGTACATCCAGCAGACGCTCGCGAAACATCCCACGATCACGAAGCTCATCATCGCGTTCTTCCGCAACTACTTCGATCCCGCGCTCGGCGAAGCCGCAATGCACGGAGCGAAAGCGGGATCCGTCGTCGGACTCGGCAGACAAGCCGCGGCCCTCGGCATTCGCGCGCAGATCGAAGACGCACTCGAGCGCGTCACGAATCCCGACGAAGATCGCATCCTGCGGCTCTACGTGAGCCTCATCGACGCGACGCTGCGCACGAACTACTTCCAGATGGACGCGAGCGGCGAGCGCAAGCTCTACGTTTCGTTCAAGCTCGATTCGCATGCGGTGCCCGAGCTGCCGAAGCCGCGTCCGATGTTCGAGATCTTCGTGTACGCGCCGTGGATGGAAGGCATCCACCTGCGCGGCGGCAAAGTCGCGCGCGGCGGCATCCGCTGGTCCGATCGCCGCGAAGACTTCCGCACCGAGATCCTCGGCCTGATGAAGGCGCAGATGGTCAAGAACGTCGTCATCGTGCCGGTCGGCTCGAAGGGCGGCTTCGTCGTGAAGAACCCGTCGGCCGAGCGCGCGGTGTTTCAGCAGGAAGGCATCGAGTCGTACAAGACGCTGCTGCGCGGCATGCTCGACATCACCGACAACCTGCGCGGTTCCGACGTGTTGCCGCCGCGCGACGTCGTGCGTCGCGATGCCGACGATCCGTATCTCGTCGTTGCCGCCGACAAAGGCACCGCAACGTTCTCCGACATCGCGAACGGCATTTCCGGCGACTACGGTTTCTGGCTCGGCGATGCATTCGCGTCCGGCGGCTCCGTCGGCTACGACCACAAGAAGATGGGCATCACCGCGCGCGGCGGATGGGAAGCGGTCAAACGCCACTTCCGCGAGCTCGGCGTCGACACCCAGAGCGAAGACTTCACGTGCGTCGGCGTCGGCGACATGTCGGGCGACGTGTTCGGCAACGCGATGATCCTCTCGCCGCACACGAAGCTCATCGGCGCGTTCAACCACACGCACGTCTTCGTCGATCCCGATCCCGATCCCGCGGTCAGTTTCGCCGAGCGGAAGCGGATGTTCGACGGCGCGCTGAACTGGAATCACTACAACACCGAATTGCTCTCGCCCGGCGGCGCGATCTTCGAGCGCAGCGCGAAAACCATCACCGTCTCCGAAGAAGTGCAGCGTCTCTTCGAACTGCCGCGCCGCGCCGTCGCACCTGCCGAGCTGATGAAAGCGATTCTGCGCGGCCGCGCCGATCTGCTCTGGCTCGGCGGCATCGGCACGTACGTGAAAGCGAGCTGGCAGGATCACGCCGCCGCAAAAGATCGCGCGAATGATGCGCTCCGCATCGACGCGAACGAGCTGCGCGTCCGCGTCGTCGGCGAAGGCGCGAACCTTGGATTCACGCAACACGCGCGCGTCGAGCTCAACCTCCTCGGCGGCAAGATCAACACCGACGCGATCGACAACTCCGCCGGCGTCGACACGTCCGACCACGAGGTTAACATCAAGATCCTGTTGTACGACGCGATCGAGAATCACGAGCTCGCCGGCATCAAGGAGCGCAACGCCGTCGTCGCCGAGATGACCGATGAAGTCGGACACCTCGTGCTGCGCGACAACTACGAGCAGACGCAAGCCATCTCGATCACGCACACCCTCGGCGAAGCAATGCTCGACGAGCAAGCGCGCTTCATGCGAGCGCTCGAAAAAGCGGGCAAGCTCGATCGCGCGAACGAAGGATTGCCGGACGACGAGACGATCGGCGATCGTCACACCGCACACATCGGCCTCACGCGTCCCGAGCTCGCCGTGCTGCTCGCGTACTCGAAGCTCGTGCATTACGACGAGCTGCTGAAATCCGATCTGCCCGACGACACGCGGCTCGTCGACGACCTCGTGCTCTACTTCCCCGAGGAATTGCGGCAGCGGTATCGCGCGGCGATCGAGCGTCATCGGCTGCGCCGCGAGATCATCGCCACCGTCGTCACGAACAGCATGATCAACCGCGTGCGGCCGTCGTTCGTGTGGGCCGCGTGCGAAGAGACCGGAAAGAAATCGAGCGACGTCGCGCGCGCCTTCGCGATCATCCGCGACTCGTTCGGACTGCGCAGCATCTGGAGCGAGATCGAATCGCTCGACAACAAACTGCCCGCGAAAGTGCAGATCGACATGCTGATCAAAGTCGGCGCGCTGCTCGAGCGCGCGATCATCTGGCTGCTCCGCAGCGACTACGACCGGCTCGACATCGCGTCGTACGTCTCCGAGCTGCACCCGCGCATCGAAGCGATCCAGCAGAACCTCGACAACGTGCTGCCCGAGTCCGTGCTCGCGAATGTGCGCGTCCTGCAGGCCGAGCTCGAGATGGATGAGATCCCCGAGAGTCTCGCGCGCCGCGTGGCGAGTCTCGACGTGATGGCCTCCGCACTCGACATCGTGCGCATCGCGCGCCGCGACTCCACGCGCGGCGTCGAAGACATCGCACGCGTCTACTTCAACGTCGGCACACGCTTCGGACTCGACGGCCTGCGCACGCTCAGCGCGAAAGTCCCTGCGGAAACTCCGTGGCAGAAGAGCGCGGTCGCCGCGCTCGTCGACGACCTGTTCAACTACCAGAGCGTCCTCGCATCGCGCGTGATCGCGGAGTCCGACGGCGCAGGCCTCGACGCCTGGCTCGCGTCACGCGCACGCGTCGTCGAGCGCATCGATCAGACGATGAACGACGTGAAGAGCGCGGCGGCAGTCGACCTCGCGATGCTGACTGTCGCGAGCCGGCAATTGAGAGCGTTGGTCGAGTCGTAACGGAACGCCGCCGTCCCGGCGGCTGGCCGGGCGGCGTCCCGCCGCCGCGCAGGCGAGACGCCTGCGTGCCAGCCGGCGAGCCGCCGGCGTTCCTAATCGCGCTGCTTCATCGAAATCAGCGCCACGTCTTTCGTGCATACGCATGTGCATATAATGATTTCCGATGCGGTACGAGTGGGATCCGAAGAAGGCATCGGCGAATTTCGCGAAGCATGGTGTCATCGCGCGATTTACGAAAGGAACGACGATGAAGGAACGAGACGAATTCTCGAGAGCAAAGCGCGGAGCAGTCGTCGCCACCCCGAAGGGAAAAACGCGAATTACGATCCGCATCGATGACGACATCCTCGACTGGTTTCGCGAACAGGTAGACGCCGCCGGCGGCGGCAATTACCAGACGATGATCAACAGCGCGCTCCGCGAGTACGTAGCCAACCGAACGATGTCGTTGGAAAAGACACTTCGCCGCGTGATTCGGGAAGAGCTTCGCAAGCGTGGAGCCGCGTAGAGGTTGTCCGTCAACTGACGACGCATTGCACGTGTTTCAGCGACGATCGGTGGTTCGTACGTCGCGGCTTGCGAATTCATTGCTGCGCCCCCTCCCTCGCCAGCTCCGTCCGTGCGATCTCCGCTTGCAGCGACGCGTTTTCCGGATCGAGCGAGAGCACGTCTTTGTACGACGCGAGGGCGTCGTCGTAACGGCCGGCGAGACGCCGGCGTTCCTAATCGCGCCGCTTCACCGACATCAGTGCCACATCTTCGAACCCCGCCGCACGGCAGGCGTCGAGCACATCGACGACCTCGCCGTACGGCACGCGCTTGTCCGCGCGCACCGCGACCGGCGCAATCACGCCCCGCGCGCGCCGCGCACGAAGCTCGCCCTCGAGCTCATCGCGCCGGATCACGAGCGTGTCGATGTACACACTGCCGTCTTCCTTGACGCTAATCGCAATCGGCGCCTTCGCCGCCGGATCACCCGTGCGCGTCTCCGGCAACTGAATCGGCATCCCGGTGACGAGCACCGGCGTCACGACCATGAAGATGATCAGCAGCACGAGACAAACATCGACGAGCGGAGTGACATTGATCTCCGACTGCAACGGACTCGAGCGAATTGCGCGCATGCGTGCCTCCTCGGAGGGTGAGACACGACGCATGCCGCGCGCGAAACTGTTTAGGAGTGCGGCGACAGAGTCGCCGCTTTCGGATCGCAAAGCGGTAGCTGCGCTACCGCACTCCTAAACGCTCTCTCGCCAGCTCCGTCCGCGCGATTTCTGCCTGCAGCGACGCGTTGTCCGGATCGAGCGAGAGCGCGTCTTTGTACGAGGCGAGGGCGTCCTCGTAGCGGCCGGCCACGGCGAAGTAGCGGGCGCGGTTCAGGAGGGCGGTGCGGTAGGTGGGGAGGATCTCGGTGAGCACGACCTCGTCGCGTGCATCCACGAGGCCGCGCAGTTGCAGCGGGATGTTTTTCACGTCGCGCGTCGAATGGCCGGGGAGGTACTCCATCACGATGCCGCGCGGGACGACGTCGTACGCGGCTGCGAGGCGGGCGAGGAGGCGCTGGTCGACGGGATCCTGACTCTTTGCGATGTCCGCCGTTGCGTACGCGTGGCCGCCGTGTGCGACCTGTTTTTCGATCAGCGCGGCGACGAGGTCGTCGAGACGCAGGTTGAATTGTTCGCGCAGCGCGGCGTCGTTTCGCCACTGCTCGTCGTCGGCGTCGAAGTGCGCGAGCAGCGGGCGATATGCGGCGAACTGCTCCTGCACTTCGCCGAAGAGCTCGGGATAACGCTTCGCGAGCGCATCGACGTACCAGCCGCGAATGAGCATGCCGTACTCGATGATCTTCACGTCGGGGCGCACTTTCTCGGCTTCGAGGAAATAGAACATCGGCGCGTAGAGCTGCCAGTCGCCGGTGAAGAGCAGCGCGTCGCGATCCATCGTGCGCAGCGCGTTTTCCGAGTAGTCCTTCGGGACGAGGAAGTGCGAGCGGTCGCGATACGGCCAGTGAATGCCGAGGGAGAGGAGGGGGATTGCGAGGAGCGCTGCGGCGATTGCGATGCGATCGCGCGCGATCGCGACGACGCCGTACGCGCTCGCGAGCGTCAGCGCGAGGAACACAGGCAGCAGGTACGCGTCTTCGTCGTTCGCGATCGGATAGACGAGCATCCACGCTGCGTCCGCAACGATCACGAGCAGCAGAAACCAGAACAGCGTGCGATCGCGACGGAACGCTTGCCACAAGCCGTACAGCGCGATGAGCAACGCGATCGGAAGCCACGGCGGTCCGAGCTCACGCGTGGTCAATCGGAAGAAATCGTCAACTTGTGAACTTTCGTCCGAGACCTTCACGTAGACGCGGTATTGCTTCGCGGTGATGTGGCGGACGATGTTCGTGAAGTTGTCGGGATCGCCCCAGTTGAGCACGGGATCGCGCGACGCGGCGATCGGCAGGTACGCGTACACCGCGACGAACGCGACGATCGCGATCAGCGCGGCGATCAGCAGTTGTTTCGAGCGGAAGAATTTGAAGCCCGCCGTGCGCAGCACGAGCACGGCGATCGCGACGAGGCTCAAGCCGATCGTGACGTGATGCACGCCGAGCGCGAGACCGAACACGAGTGCGGCGATGTAGAGCCGTGCGATTTGGCGCGTGCGCCGCCACGACAGCATCAGGCAGAAAATCGTCGCCAGTAAAAACGAATTGAGCGCATAAACCTCAGCGACGACTGCGTACTCCCACAACGTGCGGCCGAACGCGAGCAGCAGGCCCGCGAAGGTCATCGCGCTCAGCGTGACCCACTTCGTTGTCTTGGCCGGGATGATCTCCGCGACGCACAGCGTGACCATCGCGCATGCGAGTGCGGCGAAGAACGCGCTTGCGTAGTTGACGCGGACTGCGATCGTGCCGAGGGGGAGGAGCGTCGCGAGATGCGTGAGCATCAGGTAGAGCGGGAAGCCCGGCGGATGCGCGTTGCCGAGTGCCCACGCCGCGACGGTGAGCGCTCCGCTGTCCGTGAGGCCGACTGTTGGTGTCAGCGTGATCGTGTAGACGACGAGTGCGGCAGCGAAGACGAAGGCGGCGACGGCTTGGCGCATCGGTTTTCAAAGCATAGCCCCGGTGCGTCAGCCCGGGGCCACTCGCGATGTGGTGGCCAATGTTAAAAAGCCCGCCGGGTTCATCGGCGGGCGACACTGGAGCGCGATCGCAAGGCGTGTCGCCCGCCGATAAGGCCGGCGGGCTTTTCAA
>DATKFO010000781.1:0-3644 GCA_035544355.1 Thermoanaerobaculia bacterium | reverse complement strand
CTGATTTTCACGAGATGCGAGCCAGCCACGTTACCCAAAGCGGCGGCATGGCCGCGCGCACTCCAGAGTATGATCGCTGGATGCGACGCGTTGCCTTCGCGCTCGTTTTCCTTCTGGCGCTGCCCGCGTTTGCGGGGAAATCGCGCGCGATTCGGTCGAGCTCGGGGCCGACGTTCACGCGCGACATTGCGCCGCTGTTGCAGGATCACTGTCAGAGCTGCCATCGGCCGAACAACATTGCGCCGATGTCGTTGATGACGTATCGCGATGCGAAGCCGTATGCGTCGCTGATCAAGGTCAAGACGTTGACGAAAGAGATGCCTCCGTGGAAGCCGGGCGACGGATGCGGCGATTTCGCCGACAGGCGCGGGCTCTCTCCTGCGCAGATCGACCTGCTCACGAAGTGGGCCGACAACGGTGCGCCCGAGGGTGATCCCGACGATCTGCCGCCCGCGCGCGAGTTCTCGGATGACTGGGACCTCGGCACGCCCGATCTCGTGCTCACGATGCCGCAGGCGTTCACTGCGCCGGCCGGCACCGACACCTATCGCTGCTTCACGATTCCGTCCAGTCTCGTCGCCGATCAATACGTCTCCGCCGTCGACACGCATCCCGGCGATCGCGAGACCGTGCATCACGTCCTCACGTTCATCGACACGAGCGGCGAATCCGCGAAGCTCGATGAGGCCGAGCCCGGTCCCGGTTACACGTGCTTCGGCGGTCCAGGCTTCAACAATCCCGGCACGCTCGGCGGATGGGCACCCGGCGCGCCGCCGCTGCAATTGCCGAGCGGCATCGCGATGGAGCTGCCCGCGAATTCGCGCGTCGTAATGCAGGTGCACTATCACCCGCATCACGGCACGCCGGAGCCCGACCAGACGGAGCTTGGCATCTACTTCTCCAAAGAAAAGCCGAAGAAGCTGATGCGCATCATCCCGCTCATCAATCAGTCGTTCACGATCCCGCCGAACGATGCGAACTACAAAGTCACGGCGCAGTGGCCGATCCTCACGCCGGTCGCGATGCACCTCTGGCTCATCGCGCCGCACATGCACCTCCTCGGCAGAACGATGCGCGTCGAAATGACTCCGCCCGGCGGCCCCGCGCAATGCCTCATCGACATCGGCGACTGGGACTTCCACTGGCAGGGCGCGTATCGCTATCGCGAAGCCGTCGCCATCCCCGCGCTCTCGAAGCTCTCGCTCGTCGCGTACTACGACAACTCGTCCGGAAATCCACGCAACCCGAACGATCCACCGAAGGCGGTGTCGTGGGGCGAGCAGACGACCGATGAGATGTGCATCGCGTTTCTCGGCGTGACGCTCGATTACGAGAACCTGCCGTAGCGAGTCAGAGTTCCAGAGTTGCAGAGTTGCATAGGGGACTGGGACTTCTCGTCTCTGCAACTCTGCAACTCTGTAACTCTGCAACCGCCTTACAATCGCGGCGTTCCCATGCAAGCGAGAAACGCCGATCCGCGCGAGAGCGTGCGCCGGTTCGATCTGGCCGTGCAGCGCAATCATGTGTTCGTCTATCTGCTCGCGCTGCTCACGGCACTCGCTGCGCGCGCTCTCGGCGTGTTCGATCTGCACATCCCGTCCGCGTTCATCGTCTGCGTCTCCGGCTGCGCGGTGTTCGGCTTCTACTACTTCCTCTTTCGCCGCGGGATCTCGCGCGACATCCTCAATCCGCTCTGGCTCGCGACCGACGTCATCTTCGTAACGTTCGGCATCTTCGCCACCGGCGGCATCAACAGCCCGTGGTTCATCTGGTACGTCGCGACCGCATCCGCCGCGGCATTCGCGGTCGGCAAGCGCGCGGCGTACGCGGTCTCGATCGCGAACACGCTCGCGTACCTCGGCACGCTGTTTCTCTTGGGACAAGCGGCGTGGGGCAACGAAGTCTTCCTCATCGCCGTCTGCCGCATGATCTTCATTTTCGGCGCGTCGTATTTTTTTCTGATCGGCGTCGCGAACCTGCAGGAGAAGCGATTGCGCATTCGCGAGCTCGAGCTCGCGGAAAGCCGCAAGGTGCAGGAGCTCACGCGACTGACGATGGAGCTCGCCGAGGCGAATCGCCGCAGCCAGGAGTCGGATCGCCTCAAGAGCCAGTTCCTCGCGAACATGAGCCACGAGTTGCGGACGCCGATGAACTCGATCATCGGTTTCGCGGAAATCCTCGTCGAGCGCCTCGACAACAAGATCGAGCCGAAACACGCAAACTTCCTCCGCCACATCCTCAGCTCCGGCCAGCACCTGCTCGGCATCATCAACGACATTCTCGATCTGTCGAAGATCGAAGCGGGGAAGATGGAGATCTATCCCGAGTTCTTCTCCATCGCGCCGGTGATCGAGAGCGTGTGCCACGTGATGCGCGGCATGTCGAAATCGAATCCGCATTTCGAGATCGACGTGCCCGCCGATGTGCCGCAGATCGAGACCGACATGGCGAAGTTCAAGCAGGTGTTGTTCAACCTGCTCTCGAACGCGGTGAAGTTCTCGCCGATCGGCGCTCCGATCGGCGTCCGCGCGCGCTTCAAGAAAGATCACGAGAGCGACGGAGCGATCACGGTGTCGGTGACGGATCGCGGCATCGGCATCGATCCGCAGCATCACGCCGTGATCTTCGAAGAGTTCCGCCAGGTCGACGGCACCGCGCGCCGCGAGTTCGGCGGCACGGGACTCGGACTCGCGCTCGTGAAGAAGTTCATCGAGCTGCAGGGCGGCACGGTGCGCGTGGAGAGCGCGCCCGGCCGCGGCAGCACGTTCTCGTTCACGCTGCCGGTGCAATCGCGCGCCGCCGTCGTCAGCCGTCCGCAGGAAGTCGAATTTGTTGGGCGCTCCGATCGCGTGCTCGTCGTCGAAGACGACGCGAACGCATACGAGCTCATCGCCGCCGCACTCGGATCCGCGGGCTACTTCTCACTCCGCGCGCGACACGGCGAGGAAGCGCTCAAGCTCGCGCGCGAGTCGCGTCCCGTCGCCGTCACGCTCGATCTCGTGCTCCCCGGCGTCGATGGCTGGGAAGTCTTGAAGCGACTCAAAGCCGATCCCGAAACGAACGACATCCCCGTCGTGATCATCTCGATGGTCGACAATCGCGACCTCGGCGTAGCTCTCGGCGCCGACGACTATTTCGTCAAACCCGTCGATCGCCAGCGCCTCCTCGATCGCATCCGCGCGATGACGTCGAATGCATCCCGCCCGCGCCTGCTCCTCATCGACGATGACGCAGCCGTCCACGCGCTCCTCGACGAAGAGCTCACCGACCTCGGCTACGCAATCGAGAGCGCGTACTCCGGCGAACAAGGACTGCACTGCGCACGCGACAACGCACCCGACGTGATCCTCCTCGATCTGATGATGCCCGGGATGAGCGGCTTCGAAGTCGCCGACTCGCTGAAAGAAAATCCGCTGACGGCGAACATCCCGATCCTCGTCCTCACGTCGAAAGAAATCTCCGCGGAAGATCGCGACGTGCTGCAAACAAAAGTGTCGAGCTTCGTGCAGAAGGGGAAGTCGGCGCGCGATCAGTTGGTGCGCGAGATTCGGCGGGTAACGTTAGCCCCGGCGCGTGAGCCCGAGGCTACAGTTGCTCCAACCACGCCGAAATCGCCCGCGTCGCCTGATCGTTCTTGAAACTGA
>DATKFO010000780.1:0-5038 GCA_035544355.1 Thermoanaerobaculia bacterium | reverse complement strand
GTTCGGCCTGCAGCAGATCATTGAAGTCGGTCCGATGAGTGGTCTCTCCAATGTGATCTACTGGCTCGCGAGCCACGGCTGCCCGCAGGAGGAGTCGTTGGCGCAGGAAGTTTTCCAACTCGCGAAGTCGACCAATCGAGTTCTCACCGACGAAGAATTACATTCATGCGTACAACGTTGGCAGGAGACCAACGTAGGACAGGCTTCAGCCTGTCCGCAGCCGACAGGCTGAAGCCTGTCCTACATCCGCCCGAGTGGCGAAATTGGCAGACGCAGCAGACTCAAAATCTGCCGCCCCTTGCGGGCATGCCGGTTCGAGTCCGGCCTCGGGCACCAAAGAGCGAAATGAACCCTATGCGACGACTTCTCTCGATCTGCAGTCTGATTCTTCTTCCCACGCTCGCGCTCGCTGACGAGCCTTCCAGCGCCGAGCTCTTCGCGCGCGATCACATCGGCCGCTTCGCGGCGCGGCACATGGTCCTCGATCCGCAGCACGCGCTGCGCGACTTCGAGCGTGCCGAGCTCGAGGCGATGGGTGTGACCGTGCAGCGCGCACTCACGAATGGACGCCTCCTCGTGCGCATCGCGCCGGACTCGACGTTCACCGCCGATGATCCGCGCGTCCGTTCGCTCACACCGCTCACGCTCGATCAGAAAGTGCATCACTCCGCGTGGCGCGAAGTCGCGAAGATGCGCTCGTTCGCGCAGCTCGACGTCATGTTCCACGACGACGTCACGCTCGCCGCGGCGCAGCGCGCGATCGCAGCCGCCGGCGGCACGATCGAAGAACCGCTCACGATCGAGCTCTCGCGCGTCGTGCCGGTGCGCATCCCGACGAATCAGCTGCAGACGCTCGCGAATGACGAAAACGTATTGATGGTTCGCGGCCGCTGGCGCGCGAAGCAGGAAGCGAACAACTCCGTCTCCGCGCAGCTCTCCGGCGTCGACGTCATCCAGGCCGCGCCTTATGGACTGACGGGCCAGGGCGTCGTGCTCTCGTACTTCGAGCTCTCGCCGGGCGACCAGACGCATTCCGATTTCGGCGGGCGCTTCACGCACGACGTCTTCACGCCGTGCGCGCCGAGCTGCAGCAGCGATTCCCAGCATCCGACGCACGTCGCCGGCACGATGATCGGCTCCGGCGCCGGCAATGCGCGCGCAAAGGGCATGGCGCCGGGCGCGACGCTGCATCAGTTCTCGACGTACTCCGGCAATCCGAACTCGGTCGAGAAATACTTCAGCGACAAGGAAACGAAGCTCAAGCCGCTCGGCGTCGTCGCCGACAACAACTCCTGGGGCTACGTCCTCGGATGGAGCGGCGGCTCGCCGTTCATCTGGAACGATACCGAGGAGTATTACGGCGCTTATGACGGCGTCGTGACGGCGCCGATCGACCAGATCACGCGCTCGTCCAACGTGTTGTTCGTGCATTCCGCCGGCAACGACGGACAGAAAACGGGACCGAACTTCACGCCGTTCCCGCACGAGCACGTCGACGACGAAGGCGAGCCGATCTCCGCGTTTACCTATTGCTACTCGGAGGATGGAACCGGCAACGACTGCCCGGTGCCGACGTGCAGCGCGGGTCCGGCGTTCTGCGAGATCACGCGCCATCCGTTCAACCTCATCTGCGGCACGCAGGCGAACTGCGCGTTCGGCAGCATCGGCGTGACGGCGAGCGCAAAGAACTCGGTCGCGGTCGGTGCCACCGACGGCTCGAAGAACATCGCGTCGTACAGCTCGCGCGGTCCCTCGCGTGATGGACGCGTGAAACCGGATCTCACTTCTCGTGGAGGCATCGGCACGCTGGGGGGACAGGTCGTCTCCACGTTGCCGAACAATTCGTACGGCGGCAACCAGGGCACGTCGATGGCGTCGCCGGTCGTCACCGGAATCGCGGCGCTGTTCGTCGAGCAGTGGCGCAAATCGTTCGGCGGCGCGACGCCGACGCCCGACGTCATCAAGACCACGCTGATCGCAGGCGCGGAAGATCGCGGCAACGCCGGCCCCGACTACACGTACGGTTTCGGCTTCATCGACGCGAAGGCCGCGGTCGATCTCGTGCGCGCCGACGCGAACACCGGCAGCCGCATTCGTGTGGCCACGCTCGCGCAGGGCGAGACCGTCGAGATTCCGCTCACGGTCTCCACGACGCAGAACCTTCGCGTCGTGCTCGGATGGTCCGATCCTGAAGTGCTTTTCCTCGAAGAAGAAGAAGTCGGCGATCCCGCGATCGTCAACGATCTCGATGTGAAGGTGATCGATGCAGGCGGCAACACTGTGCTGCCGTATGTGCTCGACAAGACGTCGCCGAATGCGAACGCATCGCGCGGCGTGAACGTCGTCGACAACACCGAAGAGGTCGAGATCGCGAATGCGGCTCCCGGCACCTATCGCGTGGTCGTCACCGGCAAGCGCATCACCGTGTCGTCGCCGCAGCGATACGTCCTCGTCGCGAACGCCGCGCTCGGCGCAGCCGTCGCGCCGTGCATCGACGTGCGCGAGCCGAATGACACGACCGCAACGGCATTCGGCAACCTCGTCGATGCCGAAGACGTGAACGCGAAGCTCTGCTCCGCGTCCGACGTCGACGTCTACAAATTCCGCGTGAACAAGGCGGGCACGGTCAGCGTCCTCGTCACGCCGACCGACACGCCGCTGCGCGTGACGCTCACGAGCAGCGCGACCGCGCCGGTCTCGATCGACGTGCCCGCTGCGACGCCGCAAACGCTGGCGGTGAGCTACACGAACAGTGTGACCGTCGACTTCTTCGTCGAAGTCAAAGCACTCAACGCGACGATCGGCTCGAACGCGTCGTACACGATCCGCCCGACGTATCCGTTCACCTTCCCCACGCGCCGCCGCACGACGCGACACTGATTTGTGGTGACTGGTGGCTGGTGACTGAGGGGTGTTCGAGTGACGACGCACCCTTCAGTCACAAAGCCGTCCACGTTCAAGCTTGAATCCATGTGTCATCCAATGTGTCATCCTGAGCGGGTGGTGGGCGGGTGCGAAGGATCCCCTGCCGATGGAGCGTATCTCGTGCAACCGGAGGGGATCCTTCGCGCCCACCCGCCACCCGCTCAGGATGACACTGCAGTCGGCAACTTCCTGATTCAACCTTGATGACGTACCAGTCACCATGTACAAGACGCTGATCGTCGAAGAATCCGAGGGTGTCCTCACCATCACTCTCAATCGTCCCGACGTGCACAACGCGTTCAACGACGAGTTGATCGCGGAGGCGGTCGATCTCTTCACGAACCTTCCCGATGCGCGTGCGGTCGTGCTGCGCGGCAACGGCGCGAGCTTCTGCGCGGGCGCCGATCTCAATTGGATGTCGCGCATGGTCTCGTACACGCGCGAAGAAAACATCCGCGACTCGTCGCTGCTCGCGAAGATGTACGCGCTGATGAACGAGTGTCCGCTGCCGATCATCGGACGCGTCCAGGGCGCAGCGATCGGAGGAGGCGTCGGACTCGTTGCGGTCTGCGATATCGCGATCGCATCGCGTGATGCGAAGTTCGGATTGTCCGAGGTCAAGCTCGGGATCCTGCCGGCGGTGATCTCGCCTTACGTGATCGCGAAAATCGGCGAGACGCACGCGCGCGCGTTGTTCCTCACCGGCGAGCGGTTCGATTCCGAGCGCGCGCAGCGCATCGGACTCGTGCATCGCATCGCCGATGATCTCGACGTCGCCGTCAGCGAAACAGTCAAGCAGTTGACGACCTCGGGACCCGAAGCCGTCCGCGCATGCAAGCAGCTCATCGCGCATGTCGCATCGCACGAATTGATCGATGCCATTCCGTACACGATCGATGCGATCGCGACGCGCCGCGTTTCTGCCGAAGGGCAGAGCGGGATGAAAGCGTTCCTGAACAAAGAAAAGGCTCCGTGGGCGCGATAACGAGACTGCTCGTGCCGAATCGCGGCGAGATCGCCGTGCGCATCGCGCGCGCGTGCCGCGAGATGGGCGTTGCGTCGGTGCTCGCGCATTCCGAGGATGACGACGTTCGTTTCGTGCGCCGCTTTTTCGATGACGCCGTCTCCCTCGGCGCAGGCGACGCGCGCGCAACGTATCTCCACATCGCGAAAGTGATCGACGCCGCACGTGCGAGCGGTGCGGATGCACTGCATCCCGGCTACGGATTTCTCTCCGAGCGCGCGGAGCTCGCGGCCGCATGCGCCGACGCAGGCATCGCGTTCGTCGGACCGAAGGCGTCATCGATCGCGGCGATGGGATCGAAAGCGGAGTCGCGACGGCTCATGCAATCGCTCGGCGTGCCGGTCGTGCCGGGCTACGACGGCGAAGACCAATCGCTCGACGTGCTCACACGCGAAGCGGCAAACATCGGATTCCCGTTGCTCGTGAAAGCATCCGCGGGCGGAGGCGGGAAGGGGATGAAGATCGTGCGCGCCGCGGGCGAACTGCATGCCGCGATCGAATCGGCGCAGCGCGAAGCGATGAAGGCGTTCGGCGACGATCGCCTGCTACTCGAGCGCTATATCGAAGAGCCGCGTCACGTCGAGTTCCAGGTGTTCGGCGACCAGCACGGCAACGTCGTGCATCTGTTCGAGCGCGATTGCTCGATTCAGCGGCGTCATCAGAAAGTCGTCGAGGAATCGCCGGCGCCGCGCTACTCCGAGGAACTGCGGCAACGCATGGCGAAAGCCGCGATCGCAGCAGCGCGTGGAGTCGCATACGAAAACGCGGGCACGGTCGAGTTCATCGTGACACCCGAAGGCGAGTTCTACTTTCTCGAGATGAACACGCGCCTGCAGGTCGAGCATCCGGTCACCGAGCTCGTTCTCGGCATCGATCTCGTCCGCGCACAGATCGACGTCGCATCGGGAAAGCCGCTGCCGTGGACGCAGGATGAACTGCAGCAGCGCGGCCACGCGATCGAAGTGCGCATCTACGCCGAAGACCCCGACGATCGCTTCCTGCCGCAAAGCGGAACGATCGCGTTCTACGCGGAGCCCGCCGGTCCCGGCGTGCGCGTCGACGCAGGCGTCACGCGCGGCAGCGAAGTCG
>DATKFO010000779.1:0-5635 GCA_035544355.1 Thermoanaerobaculia bacterium | reverse complement strand
CGAAGGTCCGTGGGATCTGACCGAGTGCGAAACGTTCGATGATCACGGCGAGGCGGCCTGCGCGATTCGCGTGGCCTGTCCGTCGCGCCGCTTCATGTTCGGCATCAACCGCGCAATCAAAGGAGCGTTCGAGCAGGTCACGCTCGGCGATCTCGTGCGCGGCGGAATGCCGGTGCCGATCATCGATAAACAGCGCCTGACCGTCAGAGAGGCGGCGTCCTGAGCAATGTAGAAATCCAGGAAATCGCGAAGCAGGAGTACAAGTACGGCTTCGTCACGAAGATCGAGTCGGACGTCGCTCCGCCCGGACTCAACGAAGACATCGTCCGCCTCATCTCGACCAAAAAGGAAGAGCCGGAGTGGCTGCTCGAGTGGCGCCTGAAATCGTTGCGTCACTGGCTCACGATGAAAGAGCCGACGTGGGCGAACGTGAAGTACGGCCCGATCGACTACCAGGCTATCTGCTACTACTCCGCGCCGAAGCAGAAGAAGAAACTCAACTCGCTTGATGAAGTCGATCCCGAGTTGCGCGCGACGTTCGCGAAGCTCGGCATCTCGCTCGAAGAGCAGAAGCGGCTCAGCGGCGTCGCCGTCGACGCAGTGTTCGACAGCGTTTCGGTCGCAACGACATTCCGCGCGGAGCTTGCGAAGCTCGGCATCATCTTCTGTTCCTTCTCCGAGGCCGTGCGCGAACATCCGGAGTTGGTCCGTAAATACCTTGGTTCCGTGGTACCGAGCACCGACAACTTTTTCGCCGCGTTGAACAGCGCGGTCTTCACCGACGGCTCATTCTGCTACATCCCGAAAGGTGTTCGCTGTCCGATGGAGCTGTCCACGTACTTCCGCATCAACAGCGCGGGCACGGGACAGTTCGAGCGCACGCTGATCGTCGCCGACGAAGGCGCGACCGTCAGCTACCTCGAAGGTTGCACCGCGCCGATGCGCGACGAAAACCAGTTGCACGCCGCGGTCGTCGAGCTCGTCGCGCTCGACAACGCAACGATCAAATACTCGACCGTGCAGAACTGGTATCCGGGCGACAAGCAGGGCAAAGGCGGCATCTACAACTTCGTCACCAAGCGCGGCAAGGCGTTCAGGAACGCGAAGGTCTCGTGGACGCAGGTCGAGACCGGCTCCGCGATCACGTGGAAGTATCCGAGCTGCATCCTGCAGGGCGACAACTCGGTCGGTGAGTTCTATTCGGTCGCGCTGACGAACAACTATCAGCAGGCCGACACCGGCACGAAGATGATCCACATCGGCAAGAACACGCGCTCGACGATCGTGTCGAAGGGCATCTCCGCCGGACACGGACAGCAGACGTATCGCGGCGCCGTGACGATCATGAAAGGCGCGGAGAACGCACGCAATTACTCGCAGTGCGACTCGCTCCTCCTCGGCGACAAATGCGGCGCGCACACGTTCCCGTACATCGAAGTGCGTAACTCGTCCGCGACGATGGAGCACGAAGCGTCGACGTCGAAGATCGGCGAAGACCAGCTCTTCTACTGTCAGCAGCGCGGGATCAGCGCCGAGGACGCCGTGTCGATGATCGTGAACGGCTTCTGCCGCGAAGTGTTCCGCGAGCTGCCGATGGAGTTCGCCGTGGAAGCGCAGAAATTGTTGGGAGTGAGTCTCGAAGGATCAGTGGGTTAACCCCGAGCGAAGTCGAGGGGTCAACGGAGCCATCACGAAGAACATGACGAAAGCACGGCGAACGATCGGTCAGCGAAGCAAAGGCGCGAGCAGCGCGGTGGCTCCGTTGACTCCTCGACTTCGCTCGGAGTTGTGAAACGAATGCTCGAAATCAAAAACCTTCATGCCGGAATCGACGGCAAAGAAATTCTCAAGGGCCTCGATCTGAAGATCGAAGCCGGTGAAGTGCACGCGATCATGGGGCCGAACGGCTCCGGCAAATCGACGCTCGCGAATGTGCTCGCGGGGCGTCCGCATTACCACGTCACGTCCGGAACGGTGACGTACGAAGGCAAAGACCTTCTCGCGTTGCCGGCCGAGGAGCGTGCTCGCGAGGGCGTGTTCCTCGCGATGCAGTACCCGGTCGAGATCCCGGGCGTGAACAACATCTACTTCCTCAAAGCCGCATACAACGCGATGCGCAAGCATCGCGGCGAGGAAGAGCTCGACGCCGTCGAGTTCCTGCAGCTCGTGCGCGAGAAGATGAAAGTCGTCGAGCTCGACGAATCGTTCATGAACCGCGGCGTGAACGAAGGCTTCTCCGGCGGCGAGAAAAAGCGCAACGAGATCTTCCAGATGGCGGTGCTCGATCCGAAGCTCGCCGTGCTCGACGAGACCGATTCGGGACTCGACATCGACGCGCTGCGCATCGTCGCCGAAGGCGTGAACGCGCTGCGCAGCGAGAAGCACGCGGTGCTCGTGATCACGCACTACCAGCGTCTGCTCCGCTATCTCATCCCCGATTTCGTCCACGTGCTCGCGAACGGGCGCATCGTGAAATCGGGCGGCAAAGAGCTCGCGGAAGAGCTCGAGCAGAAGGGCTACGACTGGATCGAGCAGGTCGCGTAATGAAGGTCGCTGTCGAAACCGATGTCCTTCAGCGCATCCGCGAGCAGGCGGCGCAGCGCTTCGAGCAGCTCGGCTGGCCGACGCCGCGACTCGAAGAGTGGCGCTACACGAATCTCGCGCCGGTAACGCGCGTCGAGTGGAAGCGCGCCGACGCGCCGGTCATCGGCGATCCGGGGCTGACGTATCGCACGCGGGCACTCGCGGAGCTCGTGTTCGTCAACGGCGTGTTCTCGTCCGAATTGAGCGATGTAGCGACGGGCTTCAGCCCGTCCCGGGACAGGCTAAAGCCTGTCCTACAGGTGACGACGCTGCGCAACGCGAGCGCCGAAACGCTCGAACAGCATTTCGCGCGTTACGCCGATTACGAAACGCACGCGATGGTCGCGCTCAACACCGCGAACGCGCAGGACGGCGCGGTGATCGAAGTCGATGACGCGCGCGAAGGATTCATTCACCTGCTCTTCGTCGGCACCGACGGCTTCGCATCGCATCCGCGCAATCTGATCATCGCCGGACGCGCGAGCCAGCTCACCGTCGTCGAGACCTACATCGGCTCGGGCACGTACTTCACGAACGCCGTGACGGAGATCGTCGCCGGCGACGGCGCGGTCGTCGATCACATCAAACTGCAATGTGAGTCGATCGGCGCGTTTCACGTCGGCACCGTGCAGGTGCATCAGGAGCGCGCGAGCAGCGTGACGCAGCGCTGCATCTCGATCGGCGCCGCCATCGCGCGCACCGACGTGAACGTCGCGCTCACCGGCGAAGGCGCGAGCCTCACGCTCGATGGTCTCTTTGCCGGCACCGGCACGCAGCATCTCGACAACCACACGGTCGTCGATCACGTGAAGCCGCACTGCGAATCGATCGAGTTATACAAAGGTGTGCTCGATGAAGCCGCGCGCGGCATTTTCGACGGACGCGTGATCGTGCGCGAAGGCGCACAGAAAACGGTCTCGCGTCAGGAGAATCACAACCTGCTGCTCTCCGCCACCGCAGTCGTCGACTCGAAGCCGACGCTCGAGATTCTCAACGACGATGTGAAGTGCAATCACGGCTCGACGATCGGACAGCTCGACGAAGGTGCGATGTTCTACCTTCGCTCGCGCGGCATCGGCGAAGACGAAGCGCGCGGACTGCTGATCTACGCGTTCGCGAGCGAGATCGCCGATCGCATCAAAGTCGAGCCCGTGCGCGAACAAATCCGCCGAACGCTCTTTCAATCGATGCCGGACCGCCTGCCGGAACGGCGCGGAGGTGCCCAATGACCGCCGTGGCTCAGTCCTCAGTCCTCAGCCCTCAGTCCTACGACGTCGATCGTGTTCGCCGCGATTTTCCGATTCTCTCGCGCAGCGTGCGCGGGAAACGCCTCGTCTATCTCGACAACGCAGCGACGACGCAGAAGCCGAACACCGTCATCGATCGCATCACGCGCTACTACCGCGAAGAAAATTCGAACGTGCACCGCGGCGTGCACTTCCTCAGCGAGCTCGCGACGAAGGAGTACGAGGACGCACGCGCATTCGTGAAGCGCTTCCTCAACGCGCGCAACGAAAAAGAGATCGTCTTCACGCGCGGCACGACCGAAGCGGTGAACCTCGTCGCGCAGTCGTGGGGCCGCGCGAACGTTCGCGAAGGCGACGAAATCATCATCTCCGCGATCGAGCACCACTCGAACATCGTTCCGTGGCAACTGCTCTGCGGCGAGAAGCGCGCGACACTGCGCATCATCCCAGTGGACGATTCCGGCGATCTGCTGATCGACGAATTTGCGGCGCTGCTGAATCCGCGAGTCCGCATGGTCGCCGTCGGCCACGCATCGAACGCCCTCGGCACGATCAATCCGATCAAGAAAATCGCGGCCATGGCGCACGCGAACGGCTCGCTCGTGCTCGTCGACGGCGCGCAGGGCGTACCGCACATGCACGTCGACGTGCAGGATCTGGACGTCGATTTCTACGCGTTCTCTGGACACAAGGTCTACGGCCCGACCGGCATCGGCGTGCTGTACGGACGCGAGTCGCTGCTCGACGCAATGCCGCCATGGCAGGGCGGCGGCGACATGATCCTCTCCGTCACGTTCGAGAAGACGACCTACAACGCGCTGCCCTACAAGTTCGAAGCCGGCACGCCGAACATCGAAGGCGTCGTCGGTCTCGCCGCCGCGCTGCAGTACGTTTCCGGCATCGGACTCGGTGCCATCGCCGCGTACGAGCACGAGCTCGAACGCTACGCCACGAAACGCCTCGCCGAGATCTCCCGCCTCGCCCACCAGGTGGGCGCCACGGTGGTGGTGGACGGCGCGCAGGCGGCGCCGCACCTCGCCGTGGACGTGAAGGCGCTGGACGTCGACTTCTACGTGCTCTCCGCCCACAAGATCTACGGTCCGTCGGGCGTCGGCGTCCTCTACGGCCGGCAGGCGCTGCTGGAGGCCATGCCGCCGTGGCAGGGCGGCGGCGACATGATCCTGTCCGTCACCTTCGAGAAGACGACCTACAACGAGCTGCCCTACAAGTTCGAGGCGGGCACGCCCAACATCGCGGGCGTGATCGCTTTCGGCGCGGCCATCGACTACGTGACCGCGATCGGTCTCGACCGCATCGCCGCCTACGAGCACGAGCTGCTCGCCTACGCGACGCGGCGCGTGCTCGAGATCCCCGGGCTGCGCATCATCGGTACGGCCAAGGACAAGGCGGCGGTCGTGTCCTTCGTGCTCGAAGCCGCGCACCCGCACGACATCGGGACCATCCTCGACTACGAAGGCGTGGCCGTGCGCACGGGACATCACTGCGCGCAGCCGGTCATGGACCGCTACGGCCTGCCCGCGACCGCGCGGGCCTCCATGGCGTTCTACAACACGAAGGAAGAGATCGACGTGCTGGTCAAGGGACTGCACAAGGTACGCGAGGTTCTAGGGGCGTGAGTGACCTTCGCGACCTCTACCAGGAAGTCATCCTGGATCATTCCAAGAGACCTCGGAATTTTCGCGAGCTGCCCGAGGCCAACCATCGCGCGGACGGCTACAACCCGCTCTGCGGGGACCGGGCCACCGTCTACGTCCGCCTCGACGGCGACATCGTGACCGACGTCT
>DATKFO010000778.1:0-6021 GCA_035544355.1 Thermoanaerobaculia bacterium | reverse complement strand
GACTCCGCGAATCCGGCGGAGCGATTCTGCGACGACGACGACGTTTCCGAGTGAGACGTCATCGCAGATCGACGGATTGCCATGCGCGACGATCTCGATTTCCGAGAGCTGTTGATCAATGGAAGTTTGCCGGTCGCTGATCTGGGACAGCAGATCAAATGCGTCGGCGTACTCGAGATACGTCCAGCCATTCGCGGGCGCCCATGCGGAGAGGCGCGTGCGCTCTTCGGTAAGAAGGTCATTCTCGTCGCGTGGAGTAGCAATGATCCGCAAGCTTCTCAGCCTTCCCGCGCGCGCAATTCCTGCGGCAGCAGGCATTCGTAGAAGAATTCGTGGATCGGTGTCGGCACGTTCGATTCGCGTCCGAGGCGCACGACGGCGCCGATTTGCGCGTCGAGCTCGGACGGTTTGCCTTCCATCACGTCGCGCTGCAGCGATGACGTCGATTCGGGCGTGAGTCCGTCGTAGCGCGCGAATGTTTTTTCGATTGCGTCGTGGCCGAGGTCGATGCCGCGGGCGGTGGCGAGCGCGATGACTTCGTGCAATGCGCGCTCGACGAGTGCACGCGTGCCGGGCATCGTGCGCCACGCGCCGATCGGCACGCGCGTGATCGCGCCGATGCCGCTGAGCGGTGCGATGAAGAGGAATTTCGTCCACATCGAGCGGATGATGTCGGGCGGAACGTCGGTCTTGATGCCGGCGCGGCGAAAGGCTTCGAGCAGTGCTTCGACGCGCTGGGTGCGGCGATGATCGAGCTCGCCGAACATCGCGGTCGGTTCCGCACCGATGTGGCGGATGTGTCCCGGCGCGACGCGAAAGCTGACGATGCCGCAAAGGCCGCCGAGGACGTGGTCGCGTCCGACGATCGCCGCGAGCTCTTCGGGCGCTTCGATGCCGTTCTCGAGCGGCACGACGGCCGTGTCTCGTCCGATCATCGGTGCGAGTGAGCGCGCGGCTTCGGCGAGCTGCCACGATTTCACCGTCATCACGATCGCGTCGACTTCGCCGACGGTCGACGGATCGTCCGTCGCGTTGACGTGATCGAGGGTGAAATCCCCGGCGATGCTTTTGACGCGCAGTCCATTCGTGCGCATCGCGTCGAGTGTCGCGCCGCGCACGAGGAACGTGACGTCGGAGCCCGCCTGCGCGAGGCGTCCGCCGTAATAGCCGCCGACTCCGCCGGCGCCGACGACTGCGATGCGCATTACGACGACTTCCAGCCGCCGAGGCGCTTGTGCGTTTTGATCCAGACCTCGCTGGCGGCGCCTTCCTTCAGCATCTTCGTGATCCAGATGATCTGGCCGGCGTGATTGGCGATGTGCGTCGCGACGGCGATGAGGTCTTCGATGAGCAGCGTGTACATCGTCGGCTCGGGCGATGGCGCGCCGAGGCGCTCGGGCGTCACCGCAGCGAACGTTTGCTCCGCTTTCGCGACCATTCCTTCGAAGACCTCGAGCAGCTCGGCCTTCGGAATGTGCCGCCGCTCCGCGAACTCCGCGGCGCGATCGCGGTTGTATTCGAATCCGCCGATCGCACGATTGAGGTAGTGATTCAGCGAGCCGCTGACGTGCACGACGATGTTGCCGATCGCGTTCGTCGATTCATTCGGGCGCCACCAGATCTGCTCGTCGTCGAGCTCGGCGAGGCACTCGCGAATCTGCGCGGGGAAGATGCGCGTGATGCGATTTTTGAGAGAGGCGATGAGGAGGGTTTCGACGTCGCTCATAGCTGCGCGAGCATACATGCAGTGGGCAGTTGGCAGTGAGCAGTTGGCAGAGGATGACGAATGCATTTCTGCCCACTGCCCACTGCCTACTGCCAACGCGTCTGGTCAGACCAATTCGCGTTGACGCTTCATGTAAACTCCGCCCGACCTGCCGGGCACGGCGGCAGTGACGTGCGGCGCGATCCTTGCGTTCACAGCGCAACAAAAATCAATCGACGGAAAAGGACCACTCATGAGCGAACTGGTGACCGCTACGAATACGCCCGAACCACGCCCCGCTGCTGCCCGCGCGGCGCGCGTGACGAAGACGCTGCCGGTCGAGCCGAAGTCGGCGATTTGGAATCCGACGCCTGATGAGCTGCGCTCGTACGCCGAGGAGATGCCGAACGCGCGCGTCACCGAGTTCGGTAATGTGAATGTCGCGACGCGCGTCGTCTCGCGCTCGAAGCTGTCGACGTTCATCGCGACCGATCGCCCCGAAGAACACTCCGATCAGACCATCACGCGCGACGAGTACGCGCGCATCGCGAAGCTGCAGGACGATTACATCCGCACGCAGGAGATGCTCGTCATCGAAGGCTACATCGGCAACGATCCCGAGTTTCGCGTGCCGACGCGCCTCATCATCGAGAAAGCGAACGCGAACATCGCCGCGATGCAGCACATCCTTTATTACGCGGCGACCGCGGAAGAGCTCGAGTCGTTCAAGCCCACGCTCACTGTCATCTACACGCCGAATCTTCGGATGGAAGGTTATCCGGATGAGCGGCTGATCGCCGTCGATCTCGAAAACTTCATCACGCGCGTGTTCAACTCCGACTACTTCGGTGAATCGAAGAAGGGCGGACTCCGCATGTGGAACAAGCTCGTGTTCGAGCGCGGCGGTCTCGCGCTGCACGCGGGCTGCAAAGTGATTCCGGTCGGCGACACGAAGCGCGTCGGCCTGATCGTCGGATTGTCGGGCACCGGCAAGACGACGACGACGTTCACGAAGCAGAACAACTCTTCGCCGGTGCAGGACGACTTCTGCGCGCTGATGCCGGGCGGCAAGGTGTACGCGACGGAGAACGGCTGCTTTGCGAAGACGTTCGGCCTCAACGTGAACGACGAGCCGACGATCTACTACGCATGCGCAGCGCCGCAGGCGTATCTCGAAAATGTTTCGCAGAACGACGAAGGGAAGATCGATTACTTCGACACGTCGTACACGCAGAACGGACGCGCGGTCATCCGCATGCAGGACATCGCCGGCGCCGCCGACGCGCGCGAAGTCACGAAGGTCGATTTCCTGCTGATCCTCAATCGCAACGAGAACATCATCCCCGCGGTCGCGAAGCTCGAAGGTCCGCTCGCCGCCGCGTACTTCATGCTCGGCGAGACGAAGGGCACGTCGGCGGGCGGCGCGGCGGAAGCCGGCAAATCGCTGCGCGTGCCGGGCACGAATCCGTTCTTCCCGATGCTGCACGCGTTCCAGGGCAATCGCATGCTCGAGCTGATGAAAGAGAGCCCGATGGATGTGTATCTGCTGAACACCGGCCGCATCGGCGGCGACGAAAAGGACGAGCGCTCGAAGAAAGTGCGCATCCAGCATTCGTCCGCGATCGTGAAGGCGATCGCGGAAGGAACGATCCAGTGGGAGCGCGATCCCGACTTCGGATATCTCGTCGCCACCTCGCTGCCCGATCTCGACGATCACGACTATCTCCAGCCGAAGAAGATGTACGAGCGGCAGGGGAGGGTCGACGAGTACAACGCGCTGGTCGCGAAGTACAACAACGATCGCCGCGAGTACCTGCGCAAGTGGAAGGGACTCTCGGAAGAAATCGTGAACGCGATTTAGGAATGCGGTGGCGAATAGCCACCGCTTTGTGATCCGGATCAGAAAGCGGTGGCTATCGCCACCGCACTCCTAAACTAAGTCTCTACGTGTAAAAACATGTAGAGCGCGGCGATCGCAAACAAAATGTTCGCGCTCCACGCCGCGATCAGCGGCGGCAGGTTTCCGACCTCGCCGAATTTCGAGAAGATCGCGAACACCATCCAGTACACGATGCCGAGGACGAGCGCGATGCCGAATCCGTAGAGCGCGCCGCGTTTGCCGATCTTGAATGCGAAGGGCAGCGCGATCAGCACCATCACTACGCTGATCGCCGGCCACGACGTCTTCGTGTACAGCTTCACGGACAACTCTTCCGCGGCGTAGCCCGCGCTGCGTATCGTTTCGACGTAGCGCCGCAACTGCGCGAACGTCATCTGATCGGGCGCCTTCACCTCGGTCGCAAAATCTTCGGGCGTCTCGGAGTACTGCAACGCAATCGGCGTCACGATCGGCGTGAACGTCGACGGGCCTTTGTCGGGGAACGATTTCACCCAGCCGTTCTCGAAGACCCACGTCTTGCCGTCCCAGCGCGCGCGCTGCGCGTACACGCGACGCGCGAGATGGAAGCTCGTCGGATGAAACTCGAACACCTGCACCTGCGACAGCGTTTTCGTCGCGCGGTCGTACGCGAGGAAGTTGATCACGTAGCGGCCCTTGCCGAGGAACCAGAGCTTCTGCTGCGATTGCGCGGCGACCGACGGGCGCCCTTCGATTTGCCGCCGCAATCGATCCGAGCGTTGACTCGAGTACGGCAGCACGAAATCGAGCATGAAGTACGCGAGCAGCGCGATGACGCCGGCGACCACGACGATCGGCAGCGCGGTGCGATACAGCGACACGCCGCCCGATTTGATCGCCGTGATCTCGTTGTTTTTCGCGAGGATTCCGAACGCGACGAGCGTCGACACGAGCACCGAGATCGGCAGCGTCCAGTGCAGGATGTAGAAAATCTGGAAGCGGTAGTAGGTGAGTAGCGTGCTCGCAGAGATGTTGTTCGCGCGGATGTCTTTCGCGAGATCGGTGTAGTCGAGGATCGTGAAGAGCGCGATCGCGGAGATCAGCACCATGCCGAGGACTTTCAGGAACTCGCGCAGGATGTAGCGATCGAGGATGTTCGGAAACGTGATGTCGAGCCGGTTGAGCACCGACGGCGCGTCTTCGTCGTCGGCCTCGACCGGCGCGCGATGCGTGAGCCGTGTCTTGATCGCGGCGATCGTCCGTTTGATCAATCCACCTTCGGCACGATGCGCGCCGACGTCGCGATTCGCGCGAATCAGCAGATAGATGCCGATCGCGAGCAGCAGAACATTCGGACCCCACATGCCGACGACCGGCGGAATCTTCCCCGAAGTGGCGAGCTGCTCGCCGTTGTTCAGGCCGACGTAATAGAAAACGATCACGGCGATGCTCAGCGAGAATCCGGAGCTCTTGCCGCCGCGGCGATTCGTGATGCCGAGCGGCAATCCGAGGACGCCGAAGACTATGCATGCGAACGGAATCGCGAGCTTCTTGTGGATCTCGACGCGCGCCATGTTGCGGCTGACGAAGTCGGATGTGTTCTGCAGCGCGCGATCCTGCGCGAGCAGCTCGCGGAACGTCATCTCGCGAAACGAGCGGGCGAGTTGTCCAGGCGCGACGCTTGGCGAGAATTTGTCGGGCAGCAGGATGCGCTGGCTCTGGTTCGTGTTGAGGTCGTAGCGATCGGGCTTGCGCGGATCCCACAGGTGCGTCTGCGCGTCGTGGAGGTTCAGCCAGACCTGTTTCGTCTGCTTCTGGATCGCGAGACTGCCGCCTTCGGCGATGATGATGCGCTGGCCGCCGCGCGCGCCGAGGGCGCCGACGTTGTTGCCTTCGACGCCGGTCATGTTCGAGAGCTGCTGCGGCGTCGTCGCGTCATGCGATTCATCGGTGCGGCTGTCGGCGACGAACACGCCTTTCCACTGGCCGGTGCGCGGATCGACATCGTTCACGTAGATCATGAGGTTTTCGTACTCGTCGTAGAAAACCCGCGGTTTGATTTCTTTTTCGACCGAGGACGTGAAGATCTCCGCGCGAAGGCTCTGCAAACGCGCGTTACCGCGCGGCAGCACGAAATTCATCAAGTAAAGGTTGAGACCGAACACGATGAGGCTGAACAGGAACACCGGCCGGTAGATCGTGCGCGTCGAGATCCCGAGCGCGCGCATGGCGATGACCTCGGAATCCGCGGACAGCCGGCCGACGGCGATCAGGATGCCGAACAGCAGCGACATCGGCACCGTGAGCACGATGATGTGCGGCAGAGACCACAGGAGCAGCTTCACGACCGCGGACACCGGCAGCGAGCGGCGGATGATCATGCCGGTCATCTCGAAGAGCTGCCGCATCAGGATGATGGACGTGTAGAAAAGCAGCCCAAGGAACGTCGGGGCGAGCA
>DATKFO010000777.1:0-2791 GCA_035544355.1 Thermoanaerobaculia bacterium | reverse complement strand
TCGCACCAGACCCGTCGTTCGAGATCATTCGAGAGGACGAGCTTCCGTTCGATCTGCCATCGGATTTCCACACGATGGCCGCGATCTACGACGTGACCGAGCTCGCGACGGCGGTGAAGCCGTGGGTCTTCGAGCATCTATTCGCCCGCGGCGCGTCGTCCGTGATCTATCTCGATCCCGACATCGAGGTGTTCGACTCCCTCGGGCCTCTCGAGCCGTTGACGCACAAGCATGGGATCGTGCTCACGCCTCATGTCACCGAGCCGCTGCCGCAGGATGGCAAGCGTCCCGACGAATGCGATTTGCTGCTCTCCGGCATCTTCAACCTCGGCTTTCTCGCAGTCTCCGGCGAGGCCGCGAAGACGTTTCTTCCGTGGTGGCGTCAGCGCCTGCGGCGCAATTGCCTCAACGACCCGGCCGCGGGACTGTTCGTCGACCAGCATTGGATCGATTTCGTTCCCGCACTCTTCGAGCCCTGGATCCTCAAAGATCCCGGCTACAACGTCGCGTACTGGAATCTGCCGCATCGCGTGCTCACTCGCGACGGCGACACCATCAAAGTCAACGGCAGTGCGCTCCGCTTCTTCCACTACAGCGGCTTCACTCCACGCACGCCCCATCTGCTCTCGAAGCATCAACATCAATCGCTCCGCATTCGCCTGAGCGACATGCCGCTCCTCGCCGAGCTTTGCGAACGCTACGCTGCTGCGCTGGAAGCGGCAGGCTTCGCGGACTGCGGCGCATTGCCGTACGGTTTCGCTGCGACCGCCGGCGGACTGCCGCTCGATGCGCGAACGCGCAGAGCTCTCCGCCACACGTATCTCGCGGACGAAGCGGGCGAGCGAACACCGTCGTTTCCCAATCCGTTCTCGACCGCCGGCGCCGGCGACGTCGTCCAACGCCTGCTGCGTCCCTCGCCGCACGCGCCCGGCGTCCCCGCGTGGCTCGGCGAGATTTGGAGCGAGCGAGCGGACCTGCGCATCGCATTTCCGCGCATCGATTCCGTCGATGCGAATCGATTTCTCGACTGGGTGCGGACGCAGGGGATTCGCGAGTACGAGATTCCTCCGGAGCTCATCCCGCGCAACCCTTCTGAGGCCAGCACGCCGGCTGCGCGCGGCAGCAAGCTCACGCCGGGCGTCAACGTGTATGGCTATGCCTTCGCCGAGAGCGGCACCGGGCAGATCGTCCGCTCGGTGGTGGCCGCACTCGCCGCGGAAGGGATCCCGTACGCGGTCGTGCCGTTCACGCGCACGATCAGCCGGCAGCAACGCGCGTTCGAAGATCGCGGCAGTGCTGCTCCCTCATTCGACACGAACCTGATCTGCGTCAACGCCGACCAGGTGCCGCAGTTCTTCGAGAGCATGCATGGGCAGCTGTTGCCCGAAGCGCGCAACATCGGCCTGTGGGCGTGGGAGGTCGACGATCTTCCGTCCGCGATGGCGGTGAGCGAGCGCTATCTCGACGAGGTCTGGGGCATCAGCAGCTTCACGGCCGAGGCCTTGGCGCGTGGTCTTGCGAAACCGGTTCGCGCGTTCCCACTGCCGGTCGTCGTGCCGGCGGTACAACGCCGCACGCGCGCCGAGCTCGGGATGCCGGACGGCTTCCTGTTTCTCTTCTGCTTCGACTACGACAGCGTCTTCCGCCGGAAAAACCCGCTCGCCGTCGTCGCCGCATTCCGACAGGCGTTCGCGGATCGCGACGACGGCGCGCTGTACATCAAAACCACGAACGCCGAGCGGCACGCAGCGGAGAGCGAATCGTTGCGCGCGGCCGCGCGAGGCTGCGCGAACATCGTCATCCGCGATGCGTACGTCACGAGCGACGACTACTTCTCGATGCTCGAGGCCTGCGACTGCTACGTTTCCCTTCACCGCTCCGAAGGTTTCGGGCTCACAGTCGCGGAAGCCATGGCCCTCGGCAAGCCCGTCATCAGCACTGCCTATTCGGCGACGCTCGAGTTCGCGAACGAGTCGAACAGCTTTCCGGTGCCCGCGGCGATCGTCGAAGTCGGCGACGATGCACCGCCGTATCCGGCCCGTTCGCTCTGGGCCGAGCCCGACATCGCCGCCGCTGCCGAACAGATGCGGCGCGTCTACACCGACCGCAACGCCGCCGCGGCCGCAGGTGCCCACGCGCGCGCCGACATCGAAGCGCTGCACGGGCCATCTGCACGCGGACCGCTTCTGCGCCGCCTGTTGGAGGAGAGCCGTTCCATGACGATCGAACCGATGCAGCCGTCCTCGCCGCAACAAAACGCTCCCTTCGAAGCGGAGGCCATGGCCGTGGAGTCGCTCCTCGGAACGCCACAGTCGAACCTCCCCTCCCGCATACGACTCCTCGTGACCCCGTTCCGTCGTTTCGTCCTCCGCTGCATCCGCGTCTATTGGGTGCAGCAGCTCGCAATCCATCGCGCTCTCCTCGCCTTGATGCGCACACTGCGCCGCGAGTCGCGCACCGACACGGCCCGACTCCAGGAAGAACTGACGAGGCTCTCCGCGAACGTGCGCACGTTGCAAGAGCGCATCGGCGCAATCGACGCAAACGCTCCGCAAGTACGGGCAAAGGCTGGTCAGGACGGGTGATCGGGATTTTTTCCGACGCTTCCACCCATCAGCCATGCCGGAAATTGAGGGAGTGGCGCTGAGTCATCGATGAGTCAGATTCACTCATCGATCAGTCAGATTGACTCATCGATCAGTCAAATTGAGTCATCGATCAGTCAGGTTGACTCATCGATCAGTCAAATTGAGTCATCGATCAGTCAGGTTGACTCATCGATCAGTCAAAT
>DATKFO010000776.1:0-5603 GCA_035544355.1 Thermoanaerobaculia bacterium | reverse complement strand
GACGTGAGCGGCATAGTTGCGATAGTACGTCGTTACGGTCGGTGAAATCCAGCATTCGTAACGGCGCTGGCCAACGGCTCCAGCACGTTTGACGCTTCATGGATAGGTAGCGACGACACAGCGTCAGGTGCTCTATCCGCGATCCGCCAGCGGCACTGGAGGCGAAGATGACAGCATAGTGGCAGCGGTTTATTGAGGGTCGAGCGCGTTTGCGCACGAGCAGTTTCGGTGGTTCGTCTTGCCGCTGAGGCCTTCCATGACCGGCTTGAAAGACAAGCACTCTACGGATCGAAGAATTTGTCGCCGTAGATTCCATTACGCTGCAGGCGGAACCCGTTGCCGCGTATCGATATGTGCAGCGACGGAGATGGTCTTCCGCGTTGGGGGCCGGCGCGATTTTCGAGTGATCGAGCGGCTGATCGCCCACCGCTTCTGCAGGGCGGCGGACTATCAGTCCGCCGTCCGGTGGCGGCACGTTTTTCAGACGGTCTGCGCGTCAAGCGCTGAACCTGATCCCTCGCGTTCTCCATGGCGAAATCTAACCTCGCACCGAAACATGAACGGCCAGGTCCTCGGGCAACGGGCGACGGGTAACGGGCAACCGCAGAGCCCGCCCGCGAAACGGTGATCGGTGATCCGTGCTCGGCGATCGCGGCAGCGAACCGCATCGATCACCGACCACCGATCACTCGAACCCCACCAGCCACTAGTCACCAGCCCCCAGTCCCCGTATTATTTGCTGCTTGCGTCCAACAGCCCTTCTCCTCCTCCTCCTCGCTACCACTGCGCTCGCTCGCGATTTCGCGGTGAAGGCGCCGCCTGCGTGGATCGATCACGCGCCGGTCGACACGAACGTCACGATCGCGAAGGAGCACGTGCGCTGGGGGATCTACGACATCCTGCGCGATCACCAGGTTCGCGTGCGCGGCGAAGAGACTTCGCATTACTACCGCATGGTGCGCAGCGTTCTGTCGACGAGCGGCGTGCAGAACGCGTCGGAGCTCGAGCTCGACTTCGATCCGTCGTTCGAGAGCCTCACGATTCACGACGTCTCGATCCTTCGCAACGGCAAGCGCATCGACGCGCTGCATGCCGATGACATCCGCGTGATCGACAAGGAAGACGACGCAGACGAGCGTATCTACGAAGGCGAGCAGACCGCGCTGATTTTTCTGAAAGACGTTCGCCCCGGCGATGTGCTCGATTACTCGTGGTCGCTCGACGGCGCGAATCCGCTGCTCGCCGGCAAGTTCGCCGATTCGCTCGATCTCAGCTCGAGCGTGCCGGCGCGCAGCATCCGTCATCGCATCTCGTGGCCCGCGTCGCGAAAACTGCATTGGCGCGGAGCCGATCCGAAAATCGAAACGCGCGGCGACGAGCAGTTGCTGACGTGGGAGAAAGCGAACGTTCCCGCGCTCGACGTCGAAGACTCGATCCCGTCGTGGTTCGAGCCGTGGCAATTCGTGCAGCTCAGCGATTTCGATTCGTGGGGCGACGTCGCGCAGTGGTCCGACGCGATGTTCCAGCTCGACGACGAGTCCACCGCCGCGGTGAAAACGCTGGCCGCGAAAATTCGCAGCGAGAACGCGCAGACCGACGCGCAAATCACCGCCGCCATCCGGTTCGTCCAAGACGACGTCCGCTACCTCGGCATCGAGATGGGCCGCAACTCGCACGAGCCGCATCAGCCTTCCGAGACGCTCGATCAGCGCTACGGCGACTGCAAAGACAAATCGTTTCTGCTCGCGGCGCTGCTGCGCGAGCTCGGCGTCGAGGCCTATCCCGCGCTCGTGAACTCGCGCCTGCGGCAGAAGCTCGAGAACGTGCTGCCGTCGCCGTTCGTGTTCGATCACGTGATCGTGCAGATCGTGCGCGACGGAAAAACGCATTGGGTCGACGGCACGATCTCCGAGCAGGGCGGCAGTCTCCGCACGCTCGAAACGCCCGACTACGGATTCGCGCTCGTGATTCGTCCCGAGACGACGAAGCTCGCCGACATCCTCACGAACGAAAACGGCTCGACGGTGATCGAGCAGACGTATACGACGCGCGATGCGACGTCGCCCGTCTCGCTCGTCGTGAAATCGACGTACACCGGCGCGGACGCCGACTCGATGCGCTCCACGCTCGCGTCGCTTTCGCGCGACGACTACGCGAAGGATCAGATCAACGACCTCGCCGCCGATCAGCCGAAGATCGAGTCCGACGGCGCAATCGAGGTGCGCGACGACCGCGCGAAGAACGTGATCGTCGTGACGGAACGCTATCGCGTGCGCGAGCTGTGGAAGGGAGGCGACTGGTCGTGGTACCCGCGCATCCTCGACGGGCACCTGCGCCGCCCCGACACGATCGTGCGCTCGATGCCGCTCGCGTTCGAGTATCCGCTCAACGTTACGCAAATTGTGACGCTGCATTTCCCGAAGAGCCTCGACATCGAAGACACGAAGAGCGTCACCGAGACGCCGACGTTCCGCTACGAGTACACGGTCGACGGCCAGGGCAGCACGGTCGTGATCAAACAGACGCTGCACGCGCGCAAGGATTTCGTCGCGACCGCAGACGTGTCCGATCACATGACGAAGCTGAGCGGCATCTGGGACGAGATCGGCTACCGCTTCGAGCCCGATCTGAAAACGACGTCCGCGGCCGCGACGATTCAACAGGCGAGCATCGCGCAATGGACGTGGGGATTCGGCGGCCTGCTCGCGTTCGTCGGCATCTGCTGCGCGATTGCGATTCCGGTCTCACGCCGCCGCCGCAGCCGCGACATCGACTTCGCACCGCGCCGCGGCGGATTCGGCCCCGGCGAAGCACCCGCCTCCGCGCTCGCCCTCGGAAATCCCGACGAGCTCACCACGCATCTCGAAAAACTCGCGTGCGCATGCGGCGCAAACATCGACGCGCCCGCCGACATCCAGCGAGCGCGCTACGACGATCGTGAGATGACGATCGTCACGCGGCTCTGCCGCGTGTGCGGCCGCGAGCAGAGCGTGTACTTCACGGCCGCGTGAGCGGTTGGCAGTACGCAGTAGGCAGTAGGCAGTAGGCAGTGAGCAGTGAGCAGAAGTCCGACGCTTCTGCCCAACTGCAAACTGCCTACTGCCAACTGCGAACTATTTCGCGAGCAGCCTCCCCGACGGCAAGTCGCCCGCGAACTGCGTGAGCCTTCGCTCCGATCCATCCGCGAACGACACGACTGCCGGCACGAAGTACGAGGAGTGCACGACCATGCGCATCGGCACTTCGCGATCGGGCAACGTGACGTCGACCGATTCGCCGTCGAGGCGCCGCGGCGCGTTCGGGAAGCGGTACATCTTGCTGCCACGCGAGCGCACGGCGACGACGGTCGTCGCGCCGATTCCGTTGCGCGGCGATTCGGGGATGAAGTACGCGCTCGTCGCTGCACCGCGGCCTGCGTGGAACATCGGCCAGCCGAACGTGGCCGTCGCAGGCGCGACGACCGTGAAATTCTGCGGCAGCGGCAACGTCTGCTCGATGATGCCGGTCGTTCCGCGCGACCACGCGACCCACTTGTCGCCGTCCGCGCGATAGCGAGCACGCGTCGTCTTGCCATCGCCGCGATACGTGACTTCCGCGAATCGCGGCGACCATTCCTTATTCAGGCCCGCCCACGTCTCGATCGTCACATCGGTTTTCTTCAGGACGCTGTGCACGACGATGCCGCCCGTGAGTCCGTCGTACAACTCGAACGTCTCGTTGCCGAGGGGGTTGCCGCGGCGGTCTCGGAGCTCGTAGGTGCCGTTCGCGCGTTGAATGCCGCGCTCGTAGCGCGACGGATGCGCGCGCGGCGTGCCTTCGAGAATGCCGGCGATGTCTTCTTCGACCGTCGACGTCGCGGGCGTCTCGACGAAGCGTCCGATTTCCTTTTCGTTCCGGCGCACGATCACCGTCGGCACGTTCGTGATGTTCTCGCGCACGATGAGATCCATCGGCGAGAGGAACTCCGGACCGACGCCGGTGATCTCGACGGTGAGATTCGGATTCGCCGCTTTCTCGACCGACTTGAGCAGACGCGGAACGTATTGCTTGCTGTCGCCGCACCACGTCGCCATCACGACCTGCAACCGCGTCGGCTCCTTGATCGCGCGCAAACGCGCAACGACCGCTTCGCCCGGTTCGTACTGTTCCGCGATCGCGCGCCACACCGGAACCGTCGCCCACAGCTCATCGATCGTCATCGGACCCGCTTTGCTTTGATGCGACGCGATGAGCATTGCCTTGCCGTCGTTGTCGGCGAGATACGTCGACGAATCGGGATGCAGCAGCGCCCCAACGCGCTCACGCGTGAGCTCCCCCTCGGTCGTCGCCGTCGTGCGATCCGCCGAAAGCGTGAACGCCGATCGCGGCGCGCGCGCGACTTCCTGCTTTTCGGGATCGAGGATCAGCACTTCATCGCCGCAAAGCACTGCGTAGATGCGCGGAGAGTCCGCGGCGACGAGCGTTTGCACATTGCGATCGAGCTTGCCGCCGACGTAGACATCGCGCGTCGTGTCGTTCCATTTCCGCGGCGACGTGGTCGCAGGCGGCGTCGTGGCCGCGAGGAGGGAGAGGAAGAAAGCGAGGGCGCGCATTCGGGTACCTCCGTTGTGTGGCTGGTTGCTGGTGACTGGTGACTGAGGCGGTGTTGATCTTGCGCTGAACCTCCTCAGCTACAAGTCACCAGCCACCAGTCACTTTTTCGATAGGACGCAGCGCCTCTGCGAAAGTTCCCCAAGCAGGCGTTCCGGAAATTATGTTGTAGCTCATAAATGTTGCTTGCGAACACGTGATTCTTCGTGCAAGTTCGGAAAGTGGGCGCTCGTGCCACACTCGACCGCACACGCGGTATCAATGAAATGAAGGAGATCTCCAGAAATGCGTAGCACCGGTAAAGTCAAGTGGTTCAACGATGCGAAGGGCTTCGGCTTCATCACCACCGAAACAGGCGAGGACGTGTTCGTACACTTCAGCGCCATTCAGTCGAAGGGCTTTCGCTCGCTCGCCGAAGGCTCCCAGGTCGAGTTCGATCTGGTGCAGGGTCCGAAGGGCCTGCAGGCCGCGAACGTAACGCCGGTTTAAATCCAAACCGACGGGAACCACCCCAACCAGAGGACGGCCGACGGGCCGTCCTTTTTGTTTTGGAGTGAGGTTTCGTGTGGCACAGACACTCTTGTCTGTGCGCCCCGCGCGGAATGAGCCGATGCACACTGGGCTCCGGCCTCCGAGTGCGCACAGACAGGAGTGTCTGTGCCACATTTTGAGACGCTCCTCCAAAACTCCCGTGCTCACTCTGCGTATGATCCGCACGTGCAACCCACCACTCCTGCCATCGAAGTCACCGGTCTCACGAAGCGTTACGACACGCTAGTCGCGGTTCGCGATCTCACCTTCTCCGTACGCAAGGGCGAAGTGCTCGGGCTCGTCGGTCCGAACGGCGCGGGGAAGACGACGACGTTGCGCGCGCTCGCGGGGATTCATCCCGCGACCGACGGACAAGTTCGCATCTGCGGATTCGACATTCAGGCCGACGCCGTCGAGGCGAAGCGGCGGATGGCGTTCTTTCCCGATGAGCCGCGCCTGTTCGACTACCTCACCGTCGAAGA
>DATKFO010000775.1:0-2038 GCA_035544355.1 Thermoanaerobaculia bacterium | reverse complement strand
GGCGGCGGACCGAAAGCGGGATCGACGGGCAAAGACGTCAAGGACGTCAATGTCTACAAGGGCGAATGGAAGCGCTACGGCACGTGGCCCGTCGCGCAGATCGCCGGCGGCAAGGAAGAAAAGTCCGCGCCGGCGCCGGAGCTCGCCGGTGTCATCGCCGACACCGCGAAGCCGACCGAAGAAGCGCCGTGGCATGACCCCGAGCTTCCGCTCACGCAGCGGATGGAAATGGCGAAAGACAAGACGCTCAAGGACAAGCTCTTCGCCGCGATGGCGCAGACCGATTGCACCGCATGCGGCTGGGATTGCGAAGGCTACGCGGAGGCGATCGCGAAGGGCGAGACGAAAGACCTCACGTTGTGCGTTCCGGGCGAGGAAGAAACGGAGAGTATGTTGAAGAAACTGATGGCTGCTACGTAGTTGCCGGTTGCCAGTTGTCAGTTGCCAGAGGTTCGTCGTTCCTCTGGCAACCGGCAACTGGGAACTGACAACCACATGTCAACAATGTTCGACATCCATGAGATGGAAGTGAACTTCGGGCCGCAGCACCCGTCGACGCACGGCGTGCTCCGCGTGATTCTGAAAGTCGACGGCGAGCGCATCATCGACGCGAAGCCGATCATCGGCTACCTGCATCGCGGCACCGAGAAGCTCTTCGAGCACATGGCGTATCCACAGTGCATCCCGCACACGGACCGCATGGATTACGTCGCCTCCGCCACGAACAACCTCGGCTTTGTGGAGACCGTCGAGAAACTGCTGGGCGCCACGAAGCTGATTCCGCGCCGCGCGCAACTCATGCGCGTGATGCTGGCGGAGTTGCAGCGAATTTCCTCGCACCTCTTGTGGCTGGCCACACACGCCATCGACATCGGCGCGATGACGCCGTTCTTCTATTGCTTCCGCGAACGCGAACAGGTCCTCGATCTCTTCGAAACGTACTGTGGCGCGCGCCTCACGCTGAATTGCATGCGCATCGGCGGGATGCCCGACGATCTGCCGGCAGGCTGGCTCGACGACTGCGAAGCGTTCAACGAAAAGTTCGATGTCGCGATCGACGAGTACGAATCGCTGCTCACGAACAATCGCATCTGGAAGAAACGCACCGTCGGCATCGGCGTGCTCTCGCCGGAAGAAGCGATCGACTGGGGCATCACCGGACCGCCGCTGCGCGGCTCAGGCGTCGAATGGGACCTGCGTCGCGCGCTGCCGTACGAGTGCTATCCCGAGCTCGAGTTCGAGATTCCCGTCGGAAAGAACGGCGACACGTACGATCGCTATCTCGTGCGCATGGCCGAAATGCGGCAGTCGCGCCGCATCATCCAGCAGTGCATCCCGCTCATCAAAGAAACGCCCGCGGGCGACATCAAAGCGAAGATCTCGCGCGTGATCCGTCCGCCCGAAGGCGAGGTCTATCACTCGATCGAATCGCCGAAAGGTGAGCTCGGCTACTACATCGTCTCCGACGGAAAAACGCAGAACGCCTATCGCTGCCACGTGCGCCCGCCATCATTCGTGAATCTGCAGGCGCTGCCTGCTATGGCGAAGGGACACCTGGTGTCCGATTTGGTCGCTCTCATTGGAACGATCGATATCGTTCTTGGGGAGGTGGACCGATGAGGCGGTTGGCAGTGAGCAGTGGGCAGTGGGCAGAAGAGAAACGGCTGTGCAGACGGCCTCTGCCTACTGCCCACTGCCAACTGCTCCCTCGGAACGCGGAACACGGAACACGGAACACGGAACGGAGAACCAATCCGTCCGTTAGTGTTCGGTCTTCCCTCGTCGTTCCGCGTTCCGTGTTCCGTGTTCCGCGTTCGCAAAGGGGCCCACGATGAACAACGCTCTGATGCATTACTTGATCTGGCCCCTGATCAAGTTCCTCATCGCCTTCATCATCGTGCAGGTGATCGTCGCGGCGATGAACTGGATCGAGCGTCGCGCGCTCGGTCTCATTCAGGCGCGCCTCGGACCGAATCGCGTCGGCAAGTGGGGACTCGGGCAGATCATCGCCGACCCGATCAAGTTTCTTCTGAAGGAA
>DATKFO010000774.1:0-3524 GCA_035544355.1 Thermoanaerobaculia bacterium | reverse complement strand
AATTCCCCCGCGATTTGTGGTGATGGAAAAGTACCGCGATAAACGGTATTGAATTTTGAAGAGTCGGGGGATTGTATACCGGCTTTCGCGCCGTCCTGATGGAAAGTGCGTGCAAATTCGACGCGAAGCGAAGCTGAGCCCGGTTTCGGAGTGCGGTGGCAAAGCCACCGCTTTGTGATCCGGTTGAGAAAGCGGCCGCGCGACCGCGTGACTCCGCTACCCTGCGACCCGTAACTCGCGACCCAAAGCGGCGGCTTTGCCGCCGCACTCCTAAACGAAAAAGGCCGGCGTGAGCCGGCCTTTTGAGTGAAGAAACAACAATCACGGACACGGAGTATCCGGAACCGACACGATCACATTCGACGTCGTCACGTTGTCCACCCACGCGCCTGCGGGGTTCGCGTCGACGAGGGTGTCGGAGGCGAAGCGGAAGCGGAGTTGCGCGGTCGCGCCGGCGTAGGCGGCGAGGTTGACGTCGTAGTGTTGCATCACCGGCGAGACGCCGGAGAAGAAGCCCTGGCCGCCGGGGACGCAGCTCGAGCCGGCGCTCGTTGCGGAGTAGCCTTGCGTGGGCGTGATGGATGCCCACGTGTGGCCGCCGTCGATCGAGAGTTGGACGTCGAGGCCGTCGTAGGCGCCGTCGGTGTTCTCGCTGATGAAGGCGAGATCGAATGCGGCGGATGACGACGGCGTGAGCTCGAGCACGGGTGAGACGAGGTATTCGCAGACGCCGGTGCCGTATTGCGAATGCCACATCGTCGTGAGGTCGCCGGTGTTCGGCGCGGTGCCGCGCTGCCAGCCGGTCGACGTGTTCGATGACGTCCAGCCTTCGTCGCCTGCTTCGAACGTGTACGTCTTCGTTTGCGTGACTTTGTCGCGATTGACGACGGTCGTGAATTGCTTCGTCGTCGGTGCATTGAGATTCGACGCGCTCACGATCGCGGTGAAAGTCGCCTCGTCGGCGAACGGCACGTTGAGACGCGAGACGTGGATGTTGAAGTACAGCATGCGCACGTCGCCGCCGAGTCCGGAGAGATTGCCCACTGTGACCGTGTCGTTCGGAATCGAGATATACGGTTTGTTCGACACCAGTTTCACCGCGACGTTGTTCGCTGTGAGCGTGCCGCTGTTCTCGAGCTCGACCGCGATCGTCACGGTCTCGCCGGGATCGGGCGTCGCGTCGTTGTCGCCGCAGCTGCCATCGACCGTGTCTTCGAACACGTTCACCGACGTCGGATGCGGATACGCCGCGTTCTGCACGAAGCACGCTCCGTTCGAACCGATCGGCACGAGCAGCGTCACCGAGAAACAGCCCTGCGCCGACGTGATCGTTACGATGAACGTGGCCGTTGTGCCGCAGAGCGTACCGTCCGCACGCGCGGAGATGTTGAACGGCGTCACCGCGCCGACTTCACTCGACGGCGCGATATTCGGATAGCTGATCGGACCCGGCGCGAGCACCGTGATCCCCGGCGTCACCGACGCGATCGTCGCGGTCACGCCGGTGAGGCTCAACGTTCCCGCGTTCTCGATCCAGATGTACAGGCTCGCGTTCTCGCCTGCGTCGAGGTGGCCGTCGCTGTTGCCGCCCGGCAGCTCGGCGATCGCGAAGTTGTTCGAGCGCGGCGCCGGCTGGCCGACGGCGATCGTCTTCACGCCGTTCGCGGAGATCGCGAAGCATGACGTGTTGCCGTTCGCCTGCACGCGATAGTTGTAGGTGACGCCGTTGTCGACGCTGACGTCGGTGAACGACGTCGCGTTGCTGACGCGGCCGACTTCGAGGAACACATCGTTGCGGCGCTCGTTGCGCAGAATCGAATACGACGACGCGCCCGAGACCGCGCCCCACGAAACCGTGACCGCCGGCGTGCCGCTGGCGGAGTCGATCGACTGCGAGACATTCACGTTCGGCGTCGCAGGCGCGTTGCAGTTCTTCGCATCGACACCCGACGGCACGCCGCCCGGCAGTCCCCACTCCTCCATGCCGTGATGCACGAACGCATCGTTGATGTACGCGGCGTGCGGCGTTCCATTCGAGAGTCCGTCGCCTTCGTCATCGACGACCATGAACCCGTCGTACGCGGATCCGCCCATCGCCTGATAGCGCGACGGCGCATACGCCGCGACGAGCGGGCGCGAGTCGAAGTAGAAGTGCTCCATGAGCGTCCACGCGGCGTCGCGATCGAACGCCGGATTCGGCGAGCCGTCGGACGACGCGGGAAGCGCGTCGCCGGCGTACGTGATGAACTGTTTGTTCGCGTCGACCGTCGCCGTTCCGTACTTGCGGCCGGTGAGCAGATCGTTCACGAGGTGCCACGTCGCCTGTCCCCAGATCTCGCCTTCGCAGTGGCCTTCCATCAGCATCGGTCCGATGTAGAGCGGATTGCCGGTCGGGAACGAGCATTTCTGCTGGACGTTCGTCGTGGAGAGATTGCCGCGCGTCGCGCGCAGCTCGTCGACGTTGCGCACACCGTCGCACGTCGCGATGGCCATCGTGTCGGGATCGGTGATGAACGGTCCGCTGAAGCGGTTGAAGAACGACTGCCCGATGCACGAGTCGTGATCGACGAAGATCGCGATGTGATCGCCGGCCGCTTCGCCCGTCGCAAAGTCGCCGAGTCCCGCCGCGTAACCCGGCTCTTCGCCGTCGTTGCCGTCGAGGCCATGACCCCATTCATGCTGCATGACGTCGCGGATCTCGCCGGTGTTCTTGCAGTGCAGCAGTGCGGTGCCGGTGTCGTAGTCGCCGCTCTTGAAGAAGTTGAGCGATCTGCCATCCCAGAACGCGTTGCAGACGTCGTTGATGTTCACGCGCACTTCGACTTTCGATTGCAGCCAGGGCAGCGCGAGCCACTTGAGTGCGATGCCGCGCGCGACGTTCGTGTGGAAGAACGCGGTGCGATCGGCGGGCGTCGAAACGCCGTTGCCGTACGCGGTCGTCGGAAGGCCGGCGCCCTGGATGACGTCGAAGCCGCCGGTGCCGAGGTCGAGGAGGCCGGTGTTCGAGGTTGCTGAGGGTTGGAAGTTGCCCTGCGGATCCGATTGCGACTTCACGCAGTCGACGCAGAGCGTGTCGAAGAACGTGCCGTTGAGTCCTGTCGTCGCGGTGCCGCCGCTGAACGTGTACGCGCCGTTGTTTCCGGTGTGCAGCGTCCGCTCATCGTGCTCGACGTCGACGAAGGGGAACGAGCGAACGACTTCCGCATCGGTCGCCTGCGCGGGACGCACGCCGCCGACGACACGGCCGGTCGTGGTCGTGCGCGTGCCGCAGCTGTCGTAGCGATTCGAGTCGCCGAACGCGATCACGGTTCCGGTAAGTGCGTCGACGATTGCGCTCCACGTCGCGCTGCCGCCGTTCACGCGGAACGACGTTTCATACGCGAGTTGATAGATGAGCAGCGCGCCGAGGGGGCCGTTGCGCGGAAGGAGGCGCAGCGACGGGTCGCGCAGGATCGTGATCTGCGATTGGCTGATGCCGGCGCGCGCGAGCACGTTCGAGAGCGCCTGCGTCGGCGACACCGCGG
>DATKFO010000773.1:0-4503 GCA_035544355.1 Thermoanaerobaculia bacterium | reverse complement strand
CTACCTCACGTTCGAGTACACGACCGGCGACGCGTCGGGACAAAACATGGTCACGTTCGCGACAGGCGCGCTGTGCGAATTTCTGATCGCGACGTCGCCGGTGAAACCGCTCACGTGGTTCATCGAAGCGAACATGTCGGGCGACAAGAAAGCGACGCAGATGTCGTTTCAATCGACGCGCGGCAAGAAAGTCGTCGCCGACGTCACCGTGCCGCGCGATGTCGTGCAGAAGTATCTGCACACCGAGCCGGAACAGATCTTCAAATACTGGCAGCTCGCGGTCGTCGGCTCGCTGCAGAGCGGATCGATCGGCATGCAGGGCCACTACGCGAACGCGTTGACCGCGATCTTCATCGCGTGCGGACAGGATGTCGCGTGCGTTGCCGAGGCGAGCGTCGGCGTGACGCGGATGGACGTGACCGCGGGCGGCGATTTCTACGTTTCTACGTCGCTGCCGAATCTGATCGTCGGCACCGTCGGCGGCGGCACGCACCTGCCGACCGCGCGCGAGTCGCTCGAAATGCTCGGCTGTTTCGGTCCCGGCGGCGCACGCAAATTCGCGGAGATCTGCGCCGCGACCGTGCTCGCCGGCGAGCTCTCGATCGCAGGCGCGCTCGCATCGGGCGAGTTTGCGAGCGCGCACAAGGCATTCGGACGCAAATGACTCGTATCGAGGAGCGCGCGCGCTTCGACATCATCCGCTACGCGAATTCGTGGGAGGACGCGGATGTGCTGTGCGCTGCGCTGCGTCCCGCGCCCGGCAAGCGGATGCTCGCGATCGCGGCGTCGGGCGACAACGCATTTGCGTTGCTCGCGGAAGGTGCGGACGTCGTTGCCGTTGATCTCTCCGCTACGCAGCTCGCGCTCGTCGAGCTCAAACGCGCAGCGATTCGCACGCTCGACGACAACACGCTCTTCGGATTTCTTGGCATCGCCGAAATGCGCGATCGCGTAAATGTTTATCGCTCGCTCGAATTGCCGAACGACTTTCGCGCGTATTGGGATGCGAATCTCGACGCGATCGAGCACGGCGTCATTCACGCGGGCCGCTTCGAAAACTACTTTCGTCTCTTTCGGAAATGGGTGTTGCCGTTCGTGCATAGCCGGCGCGACGTCGAGGCGCTGCTCGGCGATCGATCGCGCGAAGAGCGCCAAGGTTTCTACGACGAACGTTGGAACACGTGGCGCTGGCGCGCGATGTTCCGCGTGTTCTTCAGCCGCTTCGTGATGGGCCGCACCGGCCGCGATCCCGAATTCTTCCGCTACGTCGAAGGCTCCGTCGCCGAGCGCATCATGAAGCGCGCCGAATACGCGATGACTGTGCTGCCCGTGCACACGAATCCGTACATGACGTTCATCTTCACCGGCAACTATCGCGCGACGCTGCCGCGCTATCTGCGCAAGCTCGAAGCGCTACGCAACAATCTCGACAAGCTCACCCTCGTTCGTGGCTCGATCGAAGACGCCGCGCAAGGCAAATTCGACGGCTACTACCTCTCGGATATTTTCGAGTACATCGATCCGACGATCACCGCCGCGATCTACGGCAAGCTGCTCGACGCCGCGAATCCCGGCGCGCGCTTCGCGTACTGGAACCTGCTCGTGCCGCGCAGCGCGCCCCCGGGAACGCCGGTGCGCGAGCTGCGCGAGGAAGCGGATGCGCTATTCGCGAAAGATCTCGCATTCTTCTACAGCAGATTCGTGCTGGAGGAAGCGCTTTGACGGGCAACTGGCAACTGACAACGGGTAACGATTTCACCGGCGCCCTCATCATCTCCGCATTCTTCTTCGCGCTGCTCGTCATCGCGGAGCTCTGGTCGCGCCTCGGTCACCCGAAACCCGAGTGGACGCGCAAGCTCGTCCACCTCGGCGGCGGCATCATCGGCATCTCGCTCCCGTGGCTCATCGAATCGCCGTGGGTCGTGCTCGCGCTCACGGTCTCGCTCTCTTCGATCTTTCTGCTCGGCGAGAAAACGAAGCTGCTGAAAAGCCTGCACGGCGTCGAGCGCAAGAGCCGCGGCAGCGAGTACTACCCGCTCGCGATCTTTCTCGTCTTCGCGATCGCCGCCGATCGGCACTGGCTGTACGTCAGCGCCGTCCTCGTGCTCGCACTCGCCGACGCCTTCGCGGCACTCGCGGGCACGCGCTACGGCGCGATCCGCTACGAAGTCGAAGACGAACAGAAAAGCGTCGAAGGCTCGCTCGTGTTTTTCTTCGTCGCGTTTCTCGCGATGCATCTGCCGATGCTGCTGATGTCGGACCTGCCGCGCGCGGTGTGCGTGCTCGCCGCACTGCTCGTGGCGATGCTGGTCACGATCTTCGAAGCGATCTCGCTGCAAGGCGCGGACAACATCTTCGTGCCGATCGCCGTCGTGTTCGTGCTGCAAAAAATCACGACGAAGCCGCTGCCGGAGATCGCGTTTCAGAACGCGAGTCTGATCACGATCATCGCGCTCGTGCTCCTGCTCGCGTGGCGCATCGAATGGTTCAGCGTCGGCGGCGCGCTCACCGTGATCCTCTTTCTCTACGCGACCTGGTCTCTCGGCGACCGCTTCCGCTGGGCCATCCCCGTCTTCATCGCCCTCGGCGTCCTCGCGATCGCACGCGCTCTGCTCTCACGCCGCCGTGAACGCCGCCGCCTGAAAGTGCGCGCGATCTCACGCGCGCTCATCGTACCGTTCGTGTTCCTGCTCGCCGCGAACTCGACGCACCTCTACGACTTCTTCTATGCGCCGTACCTCGCCGCCGTCGCCGCGGTGCTCGCGTTCATTCTCTGGAGCGGCGAGCGTCCCCTGCGCGCGATGGCCAAAGGCGTGCTCGCAGCGCTGATCGTGTCGGTGCCGATGCTGCCAACGGAGTACGTGACGCTGATCGCGATCATCGTCGTCGTCGCGATCGTCACATTCGCGTACGCACGCCTCGGCGATCCACGCCAGTGGACCGCCGCGTCGTTCTTACTCGCGCTCCTCGCGGGAGTCGCGGTGCTCGCGATGAATGTCATGTTGAGCTGACGCCTCACTTCGCGTCGTTCAACACGATCTCCCCGCTCTGCGCGCTGATCACGATCGTCATCACGTTCTTCAGTGTTTCGGGGTCGCTGTAGTTGAAGTACCAGAGCGCGCCGCGTGCGGGATTGAAGACGAGGCCGACGGTCGGGCGGATTCCGCGATCGGTCAGCTTCGAGGCGCCGGCTTCGACGGCCATGTCGGAGAGCTGCTTCGTGTCGAAGATCGTGTCGTCGTCGACGGGGATCGAGCGAAGACGCTGCGATTGCATGTCGTACGGTGTGAGCTTGCCGTCGTCGTACGTCAGTTGCAGGAGTTTGTTTGCGCTGCTCGAGTAGAAGCGGATTACCCAGTTGTGCGACTTGCCGTCGAGTTGCAGTTCCGCGTCGCGCAGTGTCGTGATCTCGTTGAGATCGGCGTCCTCTTCCCACTTGCGCGCGACGGGGAGCGCCATGTCGTAGAGCTGTTTCGCGGTGACCGACTTCTTCGCGGATGCAGGTTTTTTCGCGGGAAGCGGCGGCGGAGCCTTCGCTGCCACGGTCGTTCCGGCAGCCTTGCTGATGAGCGCGCGAATTTCGGCGTTGCCGCCTTCTGCGGCCGTGTCGACGATCATCTTTTTCTTCGCGCCGAGCTTTGCGCCGGCGTTGAGCAGCGCTTCCACGGCGCCTGCGCTTCCGCCGCGCACGGCCATCCAGAGCACCGGCGTTCCTCCCTTGTCGGTGCCGTTCACGTTGGCCTTTCCGTTGATCAACACCTTGACCATTTCGGCATTGCCGGCCATGCACGCGACCATCAGCGCGTTCATGCCGTAGTCGTTCGCGACGTCCGGCTTCGCGCCCGCTTCGAGCAGCGCGCGAAGAATCTCCGGCTCGCCCGAGTCGACGGCCTGCATGACGAGCGTTGCGCCCGACTCGAATTCCTGGCGCACGTGTTTGCCCGGATCGTTCGGGTTCGCGCCGGCCGCGAGGAGCGCCTTCACGGTGTCGGTATCTTTTTGTTCGATCGCGTTCCAAAGCGGCGGCCGTCCGAACTGATCGCGCACATCGGTCTTGACGCCGGCGGCGAGGAGCAGCGTCACGACGCGCGTGTCGTGCGCTTTCAATCGTGCGAACAACGTCTTCGCGTCGATCGTTTTGATTCCCATCTTCTTGAGCTGCGCGACCGGATCGCCGGTCGATGCCGGCGATGCTTTCTTTGCGACGGGCTTCGCGCTTTCGAGAATCGGGATGAGCTCCGGATGATCGAATTGCTTCGCGGCGGTGAGCGGCGTCAGGCCGGATGAGGTTTTGATCTTCGGATCGGCGCCTGCGTCGATGAGCGCTTTCATCGCGGCCGCGCTATTGCTTTCGACGGCTTCGTAGAGCGGCGTCGCCCCGCTGTTGGTTTTCGCATCGATGTCCGCGCCTGCTTTGATGAGCATGCCGAGGACCGTTGCGTCGCTGTGGCCGGCGGCACGGTGCAGCGGCGTTTCGTTGCTGCCGGCGCGCGCGTTGACGTC
>DATKFO010000772.1:0-2029 GCA_035544355.1 Thermoanaerobaculia bacterium | reverse complement strand
GACGCAAGTACGGACTGCGTCCGCGCACGACGGACGGTGCGAAGTTCGTCGTCTGCGCGCAAAACCACGACCAGGTCGGCAATCGCATGATGGGCGAACGCCTCGCCGCACTCGTCTCGATCGACAAAGTACGCCTCGCTGCCGCGGTGATCGTCTTGTCGCCGTTCGTGCCGATGCTGTTCATGGGCGAGGAGTACGGCGAGCTCGCGCCGTGGCAGTACTTCACCTCGCACAACGACGCCGATCTCATCGAAGCCGTGCGCCGCGGCCGGCTCGAAGAATTCGACGACTTCGATTGGGAAGGCGATCCGCCCGCTCCCGACGACGAGGCGACATTCTTCCGCTCGAAATTGAACTGGTCCCTGCTCGAGCGCGCGGAGCACGCATCACTCTGGCGCTTCTACCGCGAGCTGCTCCACCTGCGCCGCGACGTCCCCGCGCTGCGCACGCTCGACCTCGCACGCGTCGAAACGCACGCCGACGACGAGCGCCGCACGCTCATCGTGCGCCGCGACGACATCCTCCTCGGATTCAACTTCTCCGAGAAAACGCAAACGCTCGCGCTGCCGTTCGACGGCGCATGGAACGCGCTCATCGACACCGGCGGCAAGATCGAAGAGGGTGCGATCACGCTGCCGCCGTTGGCATTCGGCGTGTGGTCCGGCGCGATCGCCGGACCACGCTGAATCGCTGCGTGTCAGCGGATGGGCATCATCCGGATCTGAAAATCGAAAACATTTCCCCAGAACGGATTTGCATTCGGTCCTGAGATCGGCGACGCCCACTGAAGAATCGCGCGGGCCTTGTAGGTCGGTCCGTTCGTCACCGTCTGCGTGTTGCCGCCGCCGTTGCTCGTCCGCGGACCGCCCTGCGGATTGAAATCGCGATACACCGCGAAGTTCGTCTGCGCCGAGCCGTCCGTGATGTGCACGATGCCCGAGCCGACGTAGTCCGACGGCTGGTATCCATTGCCCTGCCAATCGACGTAGAACGCGACGAACTCGAAAGAACCCAACGATCCGACTGGGCCGCCGTAGCCGAAGGCCTGCTTGATCTCGACGACGCATTCGAGCCGCGTCTCCTGCGGATAGAAGCCGCACGAGCGAATCTGTTCGTAGTTCGTGAGGCCGCCATTGAAGGCGATTGCCGCGGCTTTGCCGGTCGACGGCGTCAATGACGCCAGGATCTTGTCCGCGGTGGCCGTATCTCCCTTTGCGAGCGCCTCCGAAATCTTTGCGCGCGTCTGATCCGCTTCCGTCTTCGGTGGATCCTGCGCGACGAGTGGCGTCAGCGCAAGCAAAGACAGTGATAGTGCAACAGCAAATCTGAGTTTCATGATTTCTCCTTACGCTCTGTAGTGACGCGAGGAGAAAAATCGTTACATCCGGCTTTACGGATCTTGCGTGGCGCTACCCGCCCGCGTCGTCCGCGGACGGTCCGTAGATCGACGGCACTTTCGCGCCCATCGGCCGCAGGTACGCGCTGAGCTGGCCGCGGTGGTGGATCATGTCAAGGAGAAATCCCCAGAGCATGTTGCCGGCCGTGTCGGGCCACGCGCTCTCTCCCATCACGATCTTCGCTTCGCTCGCGTACTTCGCTTCATCGAGTCCGGCGAGGCATTGACGCAAGTCTTCGGTCGCCGCGTCCCACCCGGCGATGATCTCCTCGATCGTGTCCGGACACTTGCGCGTCTCCCACTGGATCTCACCGTGCCGCATCATCTCGCACAGCGAGCGCTGCTCCTCGGCGAGTTGCCACGCGATCCCGCCCGCAGTCGCCGAGCGTTCGTGCGGACGATACGAGAGCTGATCTCCGGGAACCGCGCGCAGCACGCGTCCGAATGCAGGCAGCTCCGATTCCCATTTCTGAATGAAGAACTGTGGTGTGCTCATGAGGACCTCCTTCGCTTGCGCGCCGAAGCGTAATGCGAGTCGCGTGCGGACGCGCAATCTTCCACGATGGGTAGAGGTATCAGTAGGGGCGGCCTGCGGCCGCCCGAATCCTGGTGATAGGACGACGACGGGGATTC